>DASVDB010000136.1 GCA_036381315.1 Bacilli bacterium
ACCGCGATGCTGACCACCTTCAACGAAGTGGACATGACCGCGATTATGGATTTGCGAAATCGGCGCAAGGACAAATTCCAGGAAAAATTCAACGTGAAACTGGGATTCATGTCGTTCTTCGTCAAGGCGGTAGTCGGGGCATTGAAGGAATACCCGCTGCTGAACGCGGAAATTCAGGGCGAGGATATTCTCGTTAAGAAATTTTACGATATCGGCGTTGCCGTCTCCGCCAAAGAAGGGCTCGTCGTGCCGGTCGTCCGCAACGCCGACCGCCTCGGTTTCGCCGAAATTGAACGCGCCATTGGCGAACTGGCGCAGCGCGCCAGAAGCAATGCGCTGAAACTGGAAGACTTGCAAGGCGGCACATTCACGATCACCAACGGCGGCGTGTTCGGTTCGCTCATGTCCACACCGATATTGAACGCGCCGCAAGTGGGAATCCTGGGCATGCATTCCGTCCAATGGCGTCCGGTTGCGATTGACCGGGAGCGGATGGAAAACCGCCCGATGATGTACATCGCGCTGTCTTACGACCATAGGATTGTCGACGGCAGCGAAGCGGTAAGCTTCCTGGTCAAAGTGAAGCAACTGCTGGAAGACCCGGAAACATTATTGCTGGAAGGTTAATACCCAACCATCACCACAAAAACGCCCGGCGGCTGTCGGCAACTTCCTCTGCCAAACGAAAAAGGAGTTGCGCATAGCTTGTCGGGCGTTCTTTTCATCACTTGGACGGTATGCAGCTTCTAACGGACGCCACAGAGGCTATTTTGGGTTTTACGCCCGGTTTTCAATTTTAACGGTCGTATGCGCGCCTATTTTAGCACTTTGTGCGGTATTCAGGTAAAAATAAGGTGAATAGCCGCTGTGGCGTCCGTTAAAATTTTTGCCCAGCCTTTTTTCGGTAAATAGCCTCTGCTGCGACCGTTAACGTTGCACAGGGAGGCTTAAACGTTAGCGATGAGCGGGGAGACGACCCACCTGCGTTGAGCAAGCCTATTTGAAGTCAATCATGCCTTTACCGCTTGACGGATTGCCTGAGTACGGTTTGCAAAATGCCGCCGTTGCGGTAATACTCCACATCGACCGTGCTGTCGAGGCGGGCGACGGCGTCAAAAGCGAATGTCGAACCGTCCGCCCGGGTTGCCCGTACGGTTACGGTTTGCCCCGGCTTCATTTGATCGTTCAAACCAATCAGGTCATACGTCTCCGTCCCGTCAATCCCTAGCGATTTCCAGCTGTCGCCCTCTTTAAACTGCAGCGGCAGCACGCCCATGCCGACCAGATTGCTGCGGTGAATCCGTTCGAAACTTTCCGCGATCACCGCTTTTATGCCCAGCAGCAGAGTGCCTTTGGCCGCCCAGTCGCGGGAACTGCCCGTGCCGTATTCTTTGCCGGCAATGACGATGAGCGGTATCCCTTGCTCTTTATACCGCATGGCCGCGTCATATACGGGCATCGTTTCCCCGGTCGGCAAAAATTTTGTTACGCCGCCTTCCGTGCCGGGCACGATCTGGTTGCGAATGCGGATGTTGGCGAACGTGCCGCGGATCATCACGCGGTCGTTGCCGCGGCGGGAACCATAGGAGTTGAAAAGTTTTTGCGGCACGCCTTTTTCGGTCAAAAATTTTCCCGCCGGGCTTGTTTTGGCAATGCTTCCGGCAGGCGAAATATGGTCGGTCGTTACCGAGTCGCCCAACAACAAAAGCGCCCGCGCGCCGCGAATTTCCCTAATCGGCTCGACTTCCGGCCGTAATCCCGCGAAAAAAGGCGGCTCTTGAATGTAGGTGGAAGCCTCGTCCCAGTTGTACATTTCCCCTGCGGGAATCTCCAGGCTCCTCCAGCGTTCATCCCCAGCGAAGACGTGCGCATATTGATTTTTAAACAGCTGCGGATTGGACGCTTCTTGCATGACCGCCCGCAGTTCGTCCGTCGTCGGCCAAATATCGGACAAATAGACGGGCTCGCCCTTGTCATTGATATTCACCGGCTCGTTGGCAAAATCGACGTCCACTCGCCCGGCCAACGCGTAAACCATGACCAGCGGAGGCGAGGCCAGAAAATTCGCTTTTACCTGCGCGTGAATACGGCCTTCGAAGTTGCGGTTGCCGCTCAAAAAAGCCACGGCAACGAGATCGTTCTCGTCAATCGCTTTGCCGACTTCTTCCGGCAGCGGCCCGCTGTTTCCGATGCATGTCTGGCAACCGTATCCGGCAACATAAAAGCCCAATTTCTCCAAAGGCTCAATCAACCCGGCATTGAGCAAATAATCCGTTACGACTCGCGAACCCGGCGAAAGGCTTGTTTTGACATGCGGCGGGCGTTTCAAGCCTTTGGCGACCGCTTTTTTGGCCACCAGGCCGGCCGCCAGCATGACGGAGGGATTGGAAGTGTTCGTGCAGCTCGTGATCGCGGCTATGACCACATCGCCATGGCCCAATTTGCTCGTTTGTCCGTCCGGATGCTTAACTTCCACTTTTTGCCCGACGCTTTCGTCGCTCAAGTTAAAGCCGCCTTCTTTGAACGGTTTGCGTACAAGCGTGCTCCACGTTTTTTTCATATTGGCCAATTCGATCCGGTCTTGCGGACGCCGCGGCCCCGCCACGCACGGAACGACTGTCGCCAGGTCCAGTTTGATGCGATCGGTAAATTCCGGGGGCGGCGTATCGTCCGTGCGGAATATGCCTTGCGCCTTATAGTACGCTTCGACAAGCCGCACTTGCTCCTCGCTGCGTCCGGTCATTCTCAGATAATTCAGCGTTTCTTCATCGACCGGGAAATAGCCCATCGTCGCGCCGTATTCCGGAGACATATTGCCTGTCGTCGCGCGGTCGGCGATACTGATCGAGGATAAGCCGGGACCGTAAAACTCGACGATCTTGCCGACGACGCCTTTTTTCCGCAGCATTTCCGTGATTGTCAGCGTCATATCCGTCGCCGTAACGCCTTCCCGCAGTTTGCCGGTCAATTCGAATCCGATAACTTCCGGCATCACCATGTACAGCGGTTGGCCCAACATGCACGCTTCCGCTTCAATCCCGCCAACCCCCCATCCGACAACGCCCAGACCGTTGATCATCGTCGTATGGGAGTCGCACCCGACCAAAGAATCGGGATAAGCGACTTTTTGCCCGCCGCTTGTGTTTACGAATACGCCTTGCGCCAAATATTCCAAATTGACCTGATGGCAAATTCCCGTTCCCGGCGGGACGATCCGCACATTTTCAAAGGATTTTTGCGCCCAGCGCAAAAATCGGTAGCGTTCCGCATTGCGCGCGAATTCCATTTCAATGTTGTATGCCAGCGAATCAGGCGTACCGAACCGGTCGACCATGACCGAATGGTCGATTACCAAATCCACGGGAACATGCGGATTGATATGTTGCGGCGCGCCGCCCATCCTGTGCATAGCTTCGCGCATCGCCGCCAAATCGACCAACGCCGGCACGCCGGTAAAATCCTGCAGCAGAATGCGCGTCGGTTTAAACGGGATTTCCCCGCCGCTTTCACCCTTGTATTGCCGCCAGTTTGCCAGCTTTTTGACATGTTCTTCCGTAATCGTCTTCCCGTCAAATTGCCGCACTGCGGCTTCCAACAAAATTTTGATGGAAAACGGCAGGCGTGCGATTGCGCCAAACCCGGATTTTTCGAGCTTTTCCAGCGAAAAATACGTGTATGTATCGTTTCCTGACCGCAGCTCGGAACGTGCGGAAAGGATGCCTTGCGCCGTCATTTTGTTTTCCTCCTTGATCACTGCGTTGAAATTTCCCTTTACTATTCTTCTTTCGTTCCGAGCATTTTATCCGTTTAAAATCAGGAACCGATTTCCGGCGCCAGATTTTTTGCGCCTTGATCCGCATTCGTTTTTGCCTCTTGTTCGCTTTGCAAATATTCGACGGAAGAACTGAGCTTCTCGTTCGACATCGCCAAGGCGGCGATAAAAGCGAGCACGGTTGGAATGAGCGCCCACAAAAACGTATGGGTAATGGAAGATGACAGAAGCGCCGCAATTTTATCCAATACCGGCGCAGGTATTTGCGCCCGGGCGGCCGGCGCCAGCAACACGCGCGGATCGTCGATTGCCCGGCTGCTTGCGCCGCCCATGATGTCAGCTAATCCCGCGGAAAACTCGTTGCGTTGAATGATCCCGAAAACGGTGATGCCGAGCGTCATGCCGAGCGACCGGATAAAGTTGGCGGTGGAATTGACCGCCCCGCGCTGCGACGGCGGGAAGTGGTGGATGACCGAATTGCCGAGCACGGAAAACGTTGCCCCAATTCCCAAACCGACAATAATCATCGACACGGTGATCTGAAGCCGGCTTGTATCCTGGCCCAAAACCGTCAGCAAGACCATGCCCGCCGTCAACACCAATGTAAAAATAATCATAATCCGGCGGTAGCTCCAAACGTTCATCAAAAATCCGCCGCCGGTAGCCGTTACCACAGAACTTAACATCATCGGCAACAGCACGAGTCCGGAATTGGTCGCTGTCCCGCCAAGC
This sequence comes from Bacilli bacterium, assembly GCA_036381315.1. Classification (NCBI taxonomy): domain Bacteria; kingdom Bacillati; phylum Bacillota; class Bacilli; species Bacilli bacterium. Next base: position 4,505 of record DASVDB010000136.1, read on the forward strand.
ACGCCTTGAATGTAAATCGGAATATACACGGAAGCCGTAACAAATGCCATGCCGCTTAAAAAACTTAAAACGTTGCTCGTCGTAAACAAACGGTTTTTAAACATCGGGAACGATATAATCGGTTCCGCCGCTTTTTGCTCGATCAGCACGAATGCACCGAACAAAATGACGAACGCGCCGCAAAGGCCAATGATAAAGCCGGAGTCCCAGGCGTATTGTTTGCCGCCAAGCTCAAGCACAAACATGATGCTGACAACCGCGCCTACCAACGTAGCGGCCCCCCACCAGTCGATGCTTTGCTTCGTATGAACAGGCGATTCTTTGTAGAACAGGACAATCAGCGCCAACGCCGCCAGGCCAAGGGGAATGTTCACATAAAACACCCATTGCCAGCTGATATGATCCGTAATATAAGCGCCCAACAAAGGGCCGATGATGCTTGACAACCCGAACACCGCCCCGAACAAACCGCCCAATTTGCCGCGCTCTTCAACCCTGACGGTGTCAAACATGATCGAAAACGCGATCGGCACCAGCGCGCCGCCGCCAATTCCTTGAACGGCCCGATACATGCTCAGCTGGACAATTGAGTCCGCCGTCCCGCACAGCGCCGATCCGACCATAAACACAATAAGCCCGAATACGAAAAACCGCTTGCGTCCGAACATATCCGACAATTTGCCAAAAATCGGCATGCCGGCCATTTCCGCCACCATATAGGCGGAAGTCACCCAGACAAACTTGTCGAGGCCGCCCAATTTGCCGACGATGGTGCCCATCGCGGTCGCGACGATCGTGTTGTCCATCGCGCCCATCAGGATGCCGAGCAGCAAGCCCGCCAATACCAGATTTAATTTGCTCTTCCTGGTTTCCATGTTTCCACTCCCTCTAAACTTTTTGTTTGCAACACGCTTTTAAACTTTTCGGCGTTCCGCTACTGTCGCATCATGCGCCAGATCAAAATGCTCCGTATACTCCACCGCCTCGATGTCGCATCCCGGCCCGATCGTAACGCGCTTGCCGCGCACGATTTTGGCCGTCGTATTTTCCAGGTAAATTTCATCTCCCTCGATCGTTGCGGCGGTTAATGTTGCCGTAGGCAGCGGACGGAAAAAGAGATTCAGCGGATTCAGCCCGTTTCCTTTTCTAACATGAATGTTCCCGCCGCCGATCTCGCCCACCCGGCAATTCCGGTACAGCTTGATGTCCAGCTTCCCCGCGTTGAGGAGGCCTCCTATCTCCAAAATGCCTCTGCCGGTAAAAACTTCCGCCGCGCAATCGCCTTCCGTCGTTAATTGTCCGCTTACCTTTAATTGTTCGCTGCGAATCGACCGTTTTGCTTCCAGCTTGCCCGTACAGCGCAGTTCCTTGATTTTCGCGGCCCCGCCGATCATCACCGTGCCGGAAATGTTAAGCGTATCCGCCTGCACATCGCCGGAAAACGAACAATTCCCAACTACACTAGCGCGCCCGGATTGCAAGTTTCCGTCCATATCCAGGTTTCCCACGCAGCGCAGACGCTTACATTCTACATCACCATCGATTGTCCCTTCACCAATGATTTTTACGTCTTCATACGCCCCGCCGGTTGCCTGGGCGTTGCCCGTCAATTTCAAATTTCGCTGTGGCGTGCTCATGTTCCCTGTCACCCTTCCGCATTTCGCTAATTTCCCCTTTACATTTGTTCCGTTCGCATTACTTTGGCGCTTTTGTCCTGCTCAAACTTCTGTTTGTATTCAACCAAACCGATTTCAGAGCCCGGTCCGATCACCACATTCGCTCCCCGCACGACCGCCGCTTTGGTGTGCTCCACATAAACATCGTCTCCTTCAATGATTTCCGCCGTCAACCTATTGCCGAATTGCAGGGGCACCATTTTTAGCCATCTGGCAAAATCAACACCGGGCAGTTTGCGGATCCGGATTTGTTCCCCGCCGATTTCGGCAATTTGGCAATGGCCGTGCATGTGAATCTCAATCAGGCCGGCATTGAGAGTCTTCATTTGCAGTTTGCCGCGCGCGGCAAATTTCTCCGCTTCGCAGTCTCCCTTCACCGACATGATTCCGTCCAATTGAATGTCGTCGGCGGTGCAGCCGCCAGCGACAACAACCTTGCCATGCACGTTCAGATTGCCTGATTGCATATCGCCCTCAACTGAAAGTACCCCGTTGATATCGGCCGACGCGGCTTTGGCATTTCCGTGAATTTCCGCCTTGCCGTTCAAGATTAACCTGAAACAGCCGAGATCTCCGTTTATTTTGCCGATTCCATCGATTTTGGCGGTTTCCACCTGGCCTCCATTGAATGAACCGATGCCCGAAATAACCAAATTTCGGCTTTTCGCCTGACCCATTGGCGTTTTCTCCTTTACATTGTCGTTAACTTCAGTTTCAGTTCTTCGATCTGCTTGGCGATGTTCACCCGCAGGATTATTTTCACATCATGTTCGAAGCAAATTTCACTGTCTAAAGCGGTCAAAAGAAACACGGAAACGCCCATTTTGCGGATTAAAATCAGTTCGCAGCTTTTTCCGGCGAACTTTTTGTAATGATCCGCAAGCGTTCGCAGCAGCGCTTCCCCTTCGGACAAATTCATTGCGCCCGAGCGCAGGCACTGGTCAAAAATATAAAGATGCATGGCTTGCTCGAACGTGTAGCGTTCCATTTTTCCGATATACTCCGTCGCGAATTGCGCCGCATTTTCCGAAACAATGTTTCGTTTCACTAATTCGGCAAAATTCACGGAAAGGTCCGCGGGAATCGGCGAAAATACTTCCGCCAATTCGTCCAGCGACAAATCGTCCTTCATGTTTTTAATTTTGTCGATGCGGGCCAGTATTTGCTGTTTCGGAAAAAACGTTTCCTGCCCGGTAAACGCCGACTTGCGGATAAACCATTGTTCCGGTATGAGGTTTTTCCGTTTCCAGCGATACAATTGCCCGTAAGAAATGCCCGTCAGTTCCAGCAGTTCTTTTTTGGATATTAATTCATCCTCCACGGCTTTAACCTCCTTGCGACATTAGTGTAACATAACATTGTTACGTTGTAAAGCCAAAACGTCCCGGCAGGAATCATGCCGGACGTCTCTTTTTATGCGCAAACCCATCCGTTACCGGTTAGCGTCAAACGCCTGAATGCCGAGCGCCAATGCGCCGCCCAAACCCGCATTATCCCCCAATCCGGGCGAAACAATATAATTCTCGATATCCGCCAAAACCGCGTCATTTTTTACATATTGATTCAGGATCTCCCGAACTTGTAGCCGAACCAAGGGAAGCAGATGCTGTTGTTTCATCACGCCGCCGCCTAAGATGATCTTTTTGGGCGATAACATTAAAATCGCTCCGGCGACCGCTTGCGCGATATAATACGCCTCAAGCGCCCAGGCGGGATGGGATTCCGGCAAATCCTGGCCTTTCCGGCCCCACCTTTTTTCGATTGCCGGTCCCGCGGCCATGCCTTCCAGACAATCACGATGATAGGGGCAAACGCCCGCAAAGGTATCCGTTTCATGCCGCCTGACCCAAACATGGCCGCCTTCAGGATGCACCAGGCCGTGGACAAGACGCCCTTCCGCGTACACGCCCAACCCAACGCCCGTTCCGATCGTATAATAAACGCAACTGTCAAGACCTTTCGCGGCGCCCCACGTCGCTTCTCCCAGCGCGGCCGCATTGACATCCGTATCCCAACCAAAAGGAACATCATACTGTTTTCTAAGCATGCCCAGAAAATCGCAATTCGACCAGCCCGGCTTCGGCGTCGTTGTGATATATCCGTATTTGGGACTATTTTTGTCGAGATCAATCGGGCCAAAAGTGCCGATGCCAATCGCCTGAACATGTTTGTGCCGAAAATATTCGACTGTTTTTCCCAATGTAATCTCGGGGCTTTCCGTCGGAAAACTGATCCGCTCCAATATTTTGCCGTTTCGCTTGCCTATACCGCAAACAAACTTGGTTCCTCCCGCTTCAATTGCGCCAAAAAGCATGGTCCGTCCTCCATCCGATCATGTGTATGAATAGGTTTGCCGCTAATATAATAGCATAAAAAATGCAAAAAAAACGCCCGATTGGGCGTCAAATTTCATCTTGTTTAATGGCAATAGATATTTACGCCGCTGTACGCATTCAACATGGTGATCAGCGCCGCGTTTTGGCGGAATTTCGCAAAATCTTTTTTAACCTGATCGAATGCCGCCTGCAATTTCGCCTTGTCGGTTTCGCCGTTTTGCAATAGCGCCACATATTGCCGGTATGATTGCTGCATTTGATCGGCAATGAATTGCGCTACCGTCAATTCCTCCGGCGGCGACGTGAACGATGAAACCAGGGAAGTGACGTAGGCCAGCCCTTTTGCCACCTGTTCCGGGGCAAGTTTTCCCTCTGCATAGTCGTTATGAAATCCGGTTGCCTGATTATTCATTTCATTAACCGCGTACACCATCTGCTGATAATAAATTTGCTCGGGCGTGGCGGACGCCGTTGAGATGGTTTGCGTCGCGTGCTTTTGCCAAAATGCGTATCCGACCGCGCCGGCGAAAAGCAAAAGCAAGGACATTCCAAACAACAACATTCTGACTTGCGCAGGAATCGGTCTTTGTAACGCTGCTTCCATCATGCACGACCTCCCAATACGAATCATAGCACGAAAAATAACAAATGTCTATCCGCTTACTAGGAATAAAGAAGCAAAAATGCTATACTGAAAAGAGCAACAAGACTCTTTCAATTAGGGGGATAACATTGAGGCGGTACATACTTTTTGCCATTTCCCTGGCAATAATCATCATGCTTATTCCGCAAGGAATTGTTTTCGCGCATACCGAACTTGTCGCCTCAACACCGGCGGACGGTTCCACAAACACTACTCCGGTGCGGGAGATTTCGCTTACTTTTTCCGAAAACATCCAATCGTTCAGCACCGTCGCCATTCAAAACGGCGCAGGGCAAGAAGTCAAGCCCGACCAATTGGTTGTTGACGGCAAAAGCATGAAAGCGACATTCGCTTCTCCGCTTCCCGACGGCTCCTATACGGTGGCGTGGAAAGCGGTCGCCGATGACGGACATATTGCCCAGGGCACGTTTTCCTTTACGGTCGGCGCGGCGCAAGCGCAAAATGCGACGGCCAATGCGGGCGAGCAAGGAAAGTCCGGTATCCGGAAATACGGCGCGTATGCCGCGGCTGCGGTCATCATCATCCTGATCGCGCTACTTTTCCTGCTTTTCAAACCGAAACGCGAAGCGCGAAAGAAAGATTAACATGGCCATCGTCGTGCTTGCCTGCCTTTATCTTTCCCTTTCGCTATGCGTCGCGCTTTCCGTCGGCCCGCTTATGCCGAAACATAAACTGCCGATAGTCAAAATCCCGCGCGGGTTGGCGCAGATTGCCGCGGGCGGCGCGATTTTGTGTTCCATCGGCTCCTTGCTTGTCACTTCCGCGGGAATCGCCAGATCATTCACATTGCCGCTCGGACAAACGTTTTTGCAGATGCTCTACACTACGTTGCAAGGGCGAGGCGTCCTGGGCGTTCTGTTGTGCGGCGCGGTCTGGTTTGGAGCCGACGCGCTTTTGCGCGGCCGCCGCCGCGATCTTTTTGCTTTGGCGGCTTCCGTCGGCTTTGTGCTGTTTGCCGCTTTGGCGATGCATGCGGCGACGCTGTCGGCTTCCGCATACGTTGCCCAGGCCGCGCATCTTGTGGCGGTAACTTTTTGGCTGGGATTTTTGTTTCTTGTCGGTTGGTTCGCTGTGCCGGATGCAACCTGGAGACCCTTTCTCGCCTGGTATACCCCGGCGGCCATAACCTGCGTCGCAGTCGTTGCCGTATCCGGCGTCACATTGATGAACGATTTGTCGAACGATTGGCTGAACTCGCTTGTTTTGGATTACGGACAAGTACTGTTGCTCAAGCATTTGCTGATTATTCCGCTGTTGGCGTTCGCCTCGGTGAACGGGTTTTTAATCCGCAGGCGGCTGAACCGCTCCGCACGCTTTGATCCGAGGCATTGGATCAGGGCCGAAAGTTTGCTTGCGCTCGCCATTTTTACGGTAACCGCGCTGCTAAGCAGGCAGACGCCGCCGCACGACTTGCGGCAAACACTGCGGTATACGCCGCCGTCCCAATGGTTTTTGCGCATTTACAACGGCACCGTTACGCCGGACATTCAGCTCGCTTTTGCCCTGAGGCCGCTAAGTATTGTTTTCATACTTGCCGCCTGTGCCTTTTTGGCCATGACGTATGTGGTCTTTCGCCGGCGCCTTCGCCCGTCGCTTGCGCTTTTTACTTCGCTTTTGTTTGTCGCTTCCGCTTACATTGCAGTGGCTGCGGCAATTGAATAAGATAATGGTAACCATCAATTAAACGGAGGGATTGCCATGAGTCTTAATGTGCAAAAAACCGCGCTAGTCATCATTGATTTGCAAAAAGGAATTGTCGGCATGCCAACCGCGCCGCATTCCGCAAGCCGGGTGGTGGAAAATGCGGCCAAACTGGCAATCGCGTTTCAGAGCGGCGGAGCTTTCGTGGTGGCGGTAAATGTCGATTTCCACGACGGTCAGGATGCGCTGCGGCCGCGCACAGACCAATCCGCCGCCGGCGGTATGGGCGAACGCCCCAAGGATTGGGCGGCGCTTGTTCCCGAAATCGACGCGCACAAAAGCATTCGCCTCACCAAACGCCAATGGGGCGCGTTTTACGGCACCGAGTTGGATTTGCAGCTGCGACGAAGGGGCATCGATACGATTGTGCTCTGCGGCATCTCGACCAACATCGGCGTCGAAACGACGGCGCGCGAAGCGTATCAACGCGGTTATCAGCAATTTTTTGCGGAAGACGCCATGTCCGCCCGCACAGCCGAAGAGCATCAGCATACGGTCAAATTTATTTTTCCGCGCATCGGCAAAATCCGCTCAACCGCTGAAATATTGCAGATGTTGCCCTAACATGTCCGCATGAGGGGGAGAGAGCCGTGGCTTCATTTCAATTTGCCGGAACGCCCGCGCTTTATGTTGGCAACGGGATGATCGCGAAGCTGGCGGACGCGCTGCCGAAAGGCGCGCGGCATATCCTTTTTGTCATGGGCAGCTTTCGCCTAACAAACGCTAAATATTGGAACAAAATAGTTAAAATGCTTTCCGTAAACCGGATTACATACGATATTGCCCATATTCGCCATGAACCGACCGTCGAATGGGTCGACGCGGTCGTGAACCGCTACCGCGCGCAAGGAAGCGCGAACGGCAGAGGCGATTTGCCACCGCTCGACGCCGTTGTGGCGATCGGCGGCGGCAGCGCGCTGGACGCCGGCAAAGCCGTTTCGGCCATGCTTTGCACCGAGCCGGGGGATACCGTGTTGCATTATTTGGAAAAGCAGCCGGCATACCGTCCGCCGAGCGGCAAAAAAGTGTTTTTTGTCGCCATCCCGACCACGTCCGGCACCGGCAGCGAAACGACAAAAAACGCGGTCATCGCTATTCCCGGCGAATACAAACGATCCATCCGCCACGATCGGTTTATTCCAAACGTCGCCATCGTGGATGCGGATTTGACGATCAGTTGCCCGGCCTCCGTCAAGGCGGCCAGCGGATTGGACGCGTTAACGCAGCTTATCGAGTCTTACGTGTCGATCAATGCCTCGCCTATTACGGATGCGTTGGCGCTCTCGGGAATGAAAGCGGTGGCGAAAAGCCTGCTTGCGATTTGCACCACCGCGGCGGAGGATGCGAACCTGCACGCGCAGATGGCATATGCCGCCATGCTCTCCGGCATCACTTTGGCGAACGCCGGACTGGGTCTCGTCCACGGGCTTGCGGGACCGCTCGGCGGCAGCTTTTCGATCCCGCACGGCGTCATCTGCGGAACGCTGTTAGCGGAAACGACCAAACGCAACATCGCCTTCTTGCGGCAGGAAAAAAGCGACAAAGCCGCTACGGCGCTCGCCAAATACGGCAAAGTCGGATCAATCATTACCGGGCATCCCGAGAGCGATCTCGCGGGTTGCCTGGAGCGTCTGGTAGAAATTCTGGAGCAATGGACCAAGCGCCTGCAAATTCCGCGGTTGGGCCAATTTGGCGTCAACGCCGGCAATATCGGGCCGATCATCGCCGCCGCCGACAACAAACAAAGCCCTGCCATACTGGATCAATCGGCAATGCGGGACATTCTGCTGGCCAGAATATAAATGAACGGGAGGAACGGAACATGAAAACCATTAACCTGGGTAAAAGCGGCTTGCAAGTTCCGGTCGTAGCGGTCGGCTGCATGCGCATTCATTCGCTGGATAAGGCGGCGGCGGAGCGCTTTATTCGGACGGCGCTTGAGGAAGGGGCGAATTTTTTCGACCATGCGGATATTTATGGCGGCGGGACCTGCGAAGAAATTTTCGCGGACGCCATCCATATGAACAGCGAAATTCGCGAAAAAATCATCCTGCAGTCCAAATGCGGCATTCGCGAAGGGATGTTCGATTTCTCGAAAGCACATATTTTGCAGGCGGTTGACGGCATTTTAAAACGGCTGAGAACCGATTATCTGGACGTTCTGCTGCTGCATCGCCCGGACGCGCTGGTTGAGCCGGAAGAAGTGGCCGAAGCCTTCAACATCCTGGAAAGCTCCGGCAAAGTGCGGCACTTCGGCGTTTCCAACCAGAAACCGCTGCAAATCGAGCTGTTGCGAAAGTTCGTCAAACAGCCAATCATCGTCAACCAATTGCAACTTAGCATCACAAACGCAACGATGATTTCAAACGGCATCAACGTCAATATGGAAAACGACGCGGCGGTGGACCGCGACGGCAGCATCCTGGATTACTGCCGGCTTAACGACATCACCATCCAGCCGTGGTCGCCGTTTCAATACGGTTTCTTTGCGGGCGTGTTTTTGAACAACAGCAAATTTCCCGAATTAAACCGCAAGATCGACGAGATCGCCCAAAAATACGATGTGGCCAACACGACCATTGCCATCGCGTGGCTGTTGCGCCATCCCGCCAACATGCAGCCCGTAATCGGCACCATGAACGTTGAGCGGCTGAAAGACTGCTGCAAGGCCAGCGAAATCGTTTTAACGCGCGAAGAATGGTATGAAATTTACCGCGCGGCGGGCAACGTTTTGCCATAAGGCATCGGCTTTGAAAAAGGGCTGTTCGAAAAATACGTTGAACAGCCCTTTTTGCTACGCGCACAGCCGTAGCGAAAGCACCGTGCCGAATCGGCTTTTATTTCGGTATCGGTTCACAAAAGCGATTCCGCTCCGTCGATGCAAATCTCCGATCCCGTTATATGGCTTGACTCGCCGCAGGCGAGAAAGAGCACGAGTTCCGCCACCTGTTCCGGCTCGCCTGTTTTATGTTCCAGCGGTTCGCTGCCTTGCGGGTAAAAAACGGGAATGTTGATTTGGTCCAGGCTCGGCGCCTTTTCCGTACTTTGCCCAATGTTGGTGTTAATCCCTCCGGGGCAAATCGCATTCACGCGAATTTTGTATTTTGCCTGTTCCAGCGCCGCCATCTTGGCAAACGCCACCTGCCCCGCCTTTGACGTACTGTAGGCAGCCCCGCCGAACATGGAAAACGTCCGGTTCCCATTGATCGAACTGGTAATGATGATGCTGCCGCCGTTTTGCTTCATATAGGGAATCGCATATTTGACGATGAGAAATGTGCCCTTCAGGTTGGTTGAAATCGTATGGTCCCATTCTTCCGGCGACAAATCCTCGATCGGGGCCAAAACTCCGTTAATGCCCGCGTTCGCAAACACAATATCGATGGTCTGCCACTTGTCCACCGCCGCTTTTATCCCCGCTGCAACCCTGCGCGGATCGGAAACGTCCACATCCGCTGCGATCACTTCCCCGCCAAACGCTTCGATATCCTGCCGCACCTTATCGGTACGTTCATTCCGCAAATCGACCAGACAAACTTTCGCGCCTTCTTGCGCCAGCTTGAGCGCCGCCGCACGACCGATTCCGGAGCCGGCTCCGGTTACAATCGCCACTTTGTCCTTGACCCGCTGCAAGCCTGTTTGCGGTGCCGCAGCCTCTACCATTGCCATATACCGTCACTCCTGTCCTAAACATGTCGCGGTATTTTTGCGATCACTGATATAGTGTGCCAAAAGGCAAAATAACATAAGCCGTACCGGATTCATGCCAGACCGCAATTTCGGATTGCAATCCGTTCATAAACGGAGTAAATTAAACATATATAAACCAAAATGAACCTGAAAGGAGATTGGTTGCGATGGAAATCCGCCATGCTTCCCATCCGGAAGAAGTGAAACAGTTTGATACCGCGAGGTTGCGTCGGGAATTTCTGATTGAGTCTCTGTTTTCGCCCGATAAAACGACACTTGTTTATTCGCATGTAGACCGGTTTATCGTGGGCGGGGTTTATCCGGTCCATCAGGCAGTCAAACTGGAAGCGGAAAAGAAAGAAATGGCCGCGGACTATTTTTTGGAACGCCGCGAAATCGGGATTATTAACATCGGCGGCAAAGGAACGATTACCGTAGACGGCGCCGATTACACGATGGAATCGAAAGATTGCCTGTATATCGGCCGCGGGGCGAAAGAGATCTTGTTCCGAAGCGTCGATCCTTCCGCGCCCGCAAAATTTTACTTCAATTCCTGTCCGGCCCATCAAACCTATCCTACCGTTAAAGCGGCAATCAGCGAAGCTTCGCCGAGCCATCTGGGAAGCATCACGAACTCCAACGAACGAACGATCTACCGTTACATTCATACCGGCGGCATTCAAAGCTGCCAGCTGGTCATGGGCATGACCTTGCTCAAGCCGGGCAATATGTGGAACACCATGCCATGCCACACGCATGTTCGGCGTTCCGAAGTTTATTTTTACTTCGATATGCCGCAGGACGGCGTCGTCTTCCATCTGATGGGCGAACCGCATGAAACCCGGCATCTTGTCGTCCGCAACGAGCAATCCGTCATATCCCCCAGCTGGTCGATACACAGCGGCGTCGGAACCAGCAATTACACATTTATTTGGGGCATGGCCGGGGAAAACCAAATGTTCGAGGATATGGACGCCGTAGCCATGAGCGAACTTGGATAGGAGCATAAAATGAACTCTTTCAGGCGCCACGAAGCAATCATGAAAATATTGTTATCGCAACATGAGGCAACGGTTGCGGAGCTTAGCGCTACTTTGCAGGTGACGGGCAAAACGATACGCGAAGACCTTGCCAGATTGGAGGAAAAAGGGCTGCTGACAAGGGTTCACGGTGGCGCCATATTGGCGAGAAGCGACCAATTCGGCATTTTGTCGCCCAGGGAAGCAACCGACGGGCAGTCCGCGGAAAGAGCGGAAGCGGCGGAAAGAGCGCTGGCTTACATTCGCGAAAATGAAATTGTTGCGCTCGACGGCGGGCGAACCATGCTTGAATTGGCCCGCAAGCTTGCCAATCGCCCGCTGACCGTCATTACCAATGATCTTTATGTCATCAACGAATTAACCCGCAGGGAGGAAATTCGCCTTGTTGTGCCCGGCGGTTATCGGGTGCGCAACATGTTGGCAGGATCCGACGCGGCGAACTTCGTTAAAGGCCTGAACATCGACAAGGCGTTTCTGTCGGCGACCTGCGTACACTGGGAAACCGGCTTTTCCGTTTATACAAGCGACTTTATTGATTTTAAGCGCGCCCTGCTGCAAACAGCGAAAACCGCCTATGTCATCGCCGATCACACCAAATTCGGCCGCAACGCGTTGCGCACATTTGCCGCACTCAATGAAGTGGAAGCGATCATCACCGACAGCGGTTTATCGTCCGCTATAGCGGCGAAAATCCGCGCGGCGGGCGCAAAGGTCGACTGTCACACTAAAAGTGGGGGGATACAAGAATGAAGCTTTTTGATTTGTCCGGCAAAACAGCTTTGGTTACCGGCACTTCGGGCGGATTGGGGCAAGCGATGGCGATCGGGCTTGCCGAAGCCGGCGCCAACATCGTTGCCGTTTCGTCGTCGAATAGCGAGCAAACGCTCCGGGCAATCGCCGCCACGGGACAAAAAGCATGGCAAATCCGCGCCGATTTGAGCAATGAAAATATTTTGCCGGACGTCGTTCACGAAGCGATCGGTTTTAGCGGAAAAATCGACATTCTCGTCAACAACGCGGGAATTATCCGCCGCGAACAAGCCAGTGAACATAGCGGCAAAAATTGGCACGACGTCATCAACTTAAATTTAAACAGCGTATTTTTCCTGTGCCAGTTGGTGGGCAGACACATGCTGGAACGAGGAAGCGGCAAAATCATCAATATTGCGTCCATGCTGTCATTCCAGGGCGGCATCAATGTGCCCGGCTACACGGCCAGCAAGCACGGCGTCGCCGGCATTACAAAAGCGCTGGCCAACGAGTGGGCGGGCAAAGGCGTCAATATCAACGCAATTGCCCCCGGCTACATGATTACGAACAACACGGCGCCGATCATTGCCGATGAAGCGCGGCACAAGGCCATTACGGAGCGAATTCCGGCAAACCGTTGGGGAACGCCCGACGATATGAAAGGCCCGGTCATCTTTTTGGCGTCCGCCGCTTCCGATTATATGAACGGACATATTCTGTGCGTCGATGGCGGTTGGCTGGCAAGGTAACGGCTAACGTTCTCAAGAATTCCGCAGGGTTGGCCGTGTACGCATCAAAACCTTTTGATTGACATTGTGAATGAGCGCGACCGCGAACCGGATCAGCAAGAATCCCGCCCATTGGGCGGCGCCAGCTCCCCATAAGAATGCGGCGCCAGTTGTAACGGACGTGACAGAGGCTATTTTGGGTTTAACGCCCGGTTTTCCAGTTTAACGGACGCAGGTGCGCTTATTTTAGCACTTTGTGCGGTAATCTGGTAAAAATAAGGCGAATAGCCGCTCAAGCGTCCGTTACATTTTTTGCCCAGCCTTTTTTCGGCAAATAGCCTCTGCTACGTCCGTTAGCGCTGTGCAGGAAGGAGAGCCAACGTTTAGGCGTTGCGCACGGAGGCAGCCTCCCTGTTTTCGCGTTGCGCGGGAAGCGATCCGCCCGTTTTATCGTTCATCTCCCCATAACGATGGCTCCCTTTCAGCCCAACATCGTCAGATCGTTCAAAGCTGACGCAAAGAAACCGGCCTTCATGCATACAATTTCCTTTTTAACCGTCTTTTTTCCCGCATCGTGCGGGCCGCTTCATTTGCACCTGCAACCGGTTGTGTTTTAGCCACAGTTTTGTCATGATATGATAAAATGTAATGCGAGAAAACCCTTTGGATTGGAGAAAAGTGATGGCAGCCGAGAAGCTGAAGGTGTTGATCGTTGACGACGATGTTCTTATACGGACCGGATTGGCATTCGTCATAAATGCGCAAAAAGACATGCAAGCGATCGGACCCGCCGCTAACGGCGTTGAGGCGCTTGCGATTATGGCCGAAACAAAACCGGACATCGTGCTGATGGATTTGCAGATGCCGGAAATGGACGGAATTTCATGCATCAAGGAAATCCGCAAGCGGGATGCCGATTTGCCGATTTTGATCCTTTCGGTCTACAACGAGGAAGAGCATGTGATACAAGGTCTTCTTGCCGGAGCGAACGGGTATTTATTGAAAAAAGCGGATTTTTCCTTTATCGTGCGGATGATCCGCGACGCGGCCAATGGCCAATATACGCTTCCGGACGAAATAGCCGCAAGGATTGTCAATTTCATAGCCAAAAAGGAAAATCCAAACCCTCCGTCCGGCGGAGCGGAGATCTAGCTGCCGAATTGGACAATGGGCAGCAAAAAAAAGAATGTGCTGCCTTTTCCCGGTTCGCTTTTCACCCCAACAGTGCCTTGATGCTGTTCAATAATTTGCTGAACGATTGCGAGCCCCAATCCGCTGCCGCGTTCGTTCGCCTCCTGCCTTTTGTAAAATCTGCGGAATACATGCGGCAATTCCTCCGCGGCAATTCCCATCCCATAATCGACAATTTCCACAACCAATTGGGGCGCGCTATGCTCCCCTATCCGTTCAATATAGCAATTAAGCGTAATAATGTTGCTAATGCCGCGGCTGAATTTCTGGGCGTTGTCGATATAATTTTGCACGGCCCGCATAATCAGATGGCTGTCGATGAAGATTTGCGCTTCCCGGCCGTTTGCCAGCGTGTCTATTCTTCCCCGCCGCAACTGAAATCCGTTTTGCAGCAAGTCGCTCTCCAGTTTGGCGCAAACATCCCGCAGCCAATCGCTTGCCGCAACGATCTTCCTGTCCGGTTTCTGTTCGCCCGATTCCAGTTTGGCCAACTCGAACAAATCCTGGATGAGACGCTGGATATACGCCGTCTTGGCAAGCAACATCCTGGCGATTTCCCGCTGCCCGGAAGGGAGTTGGCCAGCCTCCATTAGCTGCAAATAGGTTTGCATGCCTACGAGCGGAGAGCTTAGGTCATGGGCGATATTGACGAGCATTTTGGTCCGCGTTGCTCTCATTTCCGACAATTGCTGATTCGCCTCATGCAGCTTTTGCGTTCGCATGGCCACTTTCTCTTCCAGCGTCGCATTCAAGCTTCCGAGCTGCTTGACCAACAAATCGTTGCGCCGCGACAACTGCGCATAGCGATAAGAAACGATTGCGGCTTGCGCCAACAAAAACAGGATAGCGGCTTCTTTCAACACTTCAACCGTGTCAATGAGATGCAAATAGAACAGTGTATCGTTGGCAATCGCCGCGGCCAAAATGACGACGGCAACCATATTGATCACCGCGCCTTCCCGCTTCCGGATAAAAGCCAGCACAGACACATAGCACACGAAATAAAGCAACACCACAACTTTTGCCGCCGATTGCAGAAGCAGCGTCTCCGTAAAAATGCGTGCCGGTGTGAACAGCACATAGCCAACAAGAAACGCGGACAGAATGAGCGACAAGTAGACCATTGCACGGTGCGCTTCTCGCGGATACAGCAGCTTCATCAGCAGAACCACGCACAAAAAAGCAAAAATTTCGGAGATATATTCAAGCTTCGTAAGCGCTTCCCAATTATGGACGCCAAGCAGCAATGAACTGAGGTACCCGTTCAAAATGATCGTGCGGGCAGCAAAGCCCAGGCAAGCCAATCCGGCGAACAAGGTTGCCAGGTCTTTTTTGCGCATGCCGAATATGACAAGGAGATACAACCCGATCATTACGAACCCGCCGATAACAAACAGGTCGTATAACTCTTCTTTTAAAATGCCCGGCAATAACGCAACCGTATCTCCATAAACAATGTCGTCAATAATTCCGCCTTCCCGAAACGAGAAGTTCGAAACCTGGATCACCACTTCAACCGTTTGCGCTTTTGGCTGAAAGACCACAAGATTGATATGCGATTGCGGCACTTCATCATGCCTGTCGGTCCCGACCTTGCCCAAACCCTGCTGTTCTTTCCCGTCGATCCAAAGCCGGTATGCGCTGCTGATCGACCTGATAAACAACGCTTTGTTTTCGCCGATATCGGAAGCGGGGACAAGCAAGAGCAGGCGGTAAGTACCGTAGCCGTGACTGTTGCCGGCATTGGCAGAAAACTTGAAATTTCTCCATGAAGCGGGGACTTTTAAGTATGCGGGCGCAAAATTGCCGCGCTGCCAATCCGCCGGTTCCAACAACCGCTTCCAGTGAAACTCCCATTCGCCATGCAAAGCGATTCGCTCTGTGCCCTGCCGATCCGCCGTCCCGCGCAAATCGATGACGCCTAAAGCCGGTTGCGGAACGGTTTGCAAATCATTTGCTTCATTTGCCGCGGCGATTGCCGAATCTTCCAATACGATAAAGGCAACTATTAAAACATATATTACAGCCAGGCATCTTTTCATGGATCGAGTTCCGCCTTATGCGCGTCGAATTTTATCAAGTTTATATCGCTGCAACTAAAAAAGGCCCCGATTTTCATGAAGCCTCTTTAATGATCAAAAATACTATTGAGAAATTTTAATCGTCCTCAAATAACCAATTCAATCGCATATTTCCTTTATGCTGGAGATAAATCGGCTCGCCCGCGTCATTTTTCACCGGAAGTTCTGTCGTTTCCGACAACTCCCGCGTTTTGATCTCGACCGTCCGGCTTGCGCTGTTCCAATTCACCCGTGCTCCCAACGCCTCACCGATAAAACGAATCGGCACGTACACACGGTTATTGATGATTACCGGCGGTTGCGCCAAGGCGATCGGCTGCCTGTTTTTATATGCCGTTTTTGCGCCGACCTGAAGTTCAATCGTCAGGTTTCCTTTCTTCCCCGTGATCTTCTTATCTGCGGGCGAATAAGTTACCGCAGCGTGCAACGATTCGAAAATCAGCCGCAGCGGGACCATTATGCTGCCGTTCTTATTGATCGGCGCCTGATCGGAAACAAGATATTCCCCGTCAAGCGAAATCCGGTAAGCGTCGGTTTTCGCCAAGGCCGGTTGAACAATGGAAAACATCAATATTACCGCCAAAATGCCGGACGCCCACGTTTTTATCACGAACATGCCTCCCCGATTCCACTTTATGCCTTTCATTCAATAATTCGCTTCAATTTGACAAAATCCTTCAAAAAAAAGCCCCGGCAAAAACCGGAGCTCATGATTACGGAATTATTATTGAATGGAAGCTTCGTAAATATCGCGAACAGAATCGGCAAGCGTTTGGTTGAACGCTTCGTCTGATTGCGCGACGTTCAGACCTTGCGACAAAGCGCGCGAGAAGCTGGCGATCAAACCATGGTTGCGCGCCAGTTTTTCATTCGCTTCCGCTTGCGAATATCCGCCCGACAAAGCGACAACCCTAACTACATGCGGTTCCTCCATCAGATCGCTGTAGAAATTGTCTTCCGTCGGGATGGACAGTTTCAGCATAATTTTTACGTCTTTGTCGAGGGCAGATAATTGATGGAAAATTTCTTCCTTCAGGATTTTTTCCGACAATGCTTTATCCGCACTGTAGATGTCAACTTCCGGTTCGATAATCGGAACAAGGCCCGCGGCAAAAATCTGCTTGCCGATAGCGAATTGCTGCTCGACGACTTTTTTGATGCCCGCCGGGTTGGCTTCCTTGATAACGGACCGCATTTTCGTGCCAAAAATGTGCCGTTCATTCGCCCGCTTCAGCAAATCGTCCAACCCCGGGATCGGCTTCATGACCTGAACTCCGTTTTCCGCAGCGGCAAGACCTTTATCAACCTTCAGGAAAGGCACGATGCCTTTTTTCTCCCATAAATAATCAGCGGTATATTGATCGTCAATAAACCGATCCATCGTGTTTTCAAAAAGGATGGCGCCCAAAATGTACCGGGAATCAAACGCAGGGCTTTTGATAATGCGCGTTCTCATCGCATGCACCAACGAAAACATTTGTTCTTCGTTGGAATAGCTGTCTTCCTTGATTCCGTACTGCAGCAAAGCTTTGGGAGTGCTGCCGCCGCTTTGGTCCAAGGCTGCGATAAAACCTTTGCCCTCGCGGACGCGTTCCAATTGCTTTGAATTCACTCTTGTTTCTCCTTTCATTTCACGAGCTTAATAAAAACATTAGCTTTCTTATTATATCATCAAGCGGTCCAATATCGAAAAATTAATTTTTAACAAGCTATTAAAAATGCTTATTGGGTCAATTGACAGTATATATTTTATTCTATCAATATTAGTGATAAACTATGATAAGTGTTGTAATGGAGCCTTCTGTTCTTTTCCGCAAATCAACTTAGAGGGACGATAATGATGAGCAACAAACAAAATAGCACGGACGTTATATTAATCGGCGCCGGGATCATGAGCGCAACTTTGGGGTCATTGTTGAAGGAATTAGTGCCGGAGTGGCAAATCACAGTATTCGAGAAACTCGCCAAAGCCGGGGAGGAAAGCTCCAACGAATGGAATAACGCGGGAACCGGGCATTCCGCCTTATGCGAGCTCAATTATACCGTTGAAAAACCGGATGGATCGATAGATATCAGCAAAGCTATAAAAGTGAATGAACAGTTTCGGGTTTCCCTGCAGTTTTGGTCTTACCTTGCGAACAAAAAACTGATCCGCAATCCGCGGGAGTTTATTACGCCTTTGCCCCATATGAGTTTGGTGCAGGGGGAACAAAACATTGCTTTTTTAAAGAAACGTTTTCAGGCGCTGTCCGGCAATCCCCTTTTTACGGGGATGGAATTTTCCGATGACCCGGCAAAGCTGCAGGAATGGATTCCGCTTATCATGAAAGGCCGCGCGGCGGATCAGCCGATCGCGGCGACAAGAATCGAATCCGGCACCGATGTCAACTTCGGCGCTTTGACGCGCATGCTGTTTGCGCATTTAAAGAACAAAAATGTCAGCATAAAATACAAGCATCATGTCGACGATCTAAAACGTTCGCGAAACGGCTTGTGGGAATTAAAAGTGCGAAACGCGAGCGGAGACGTTGAACGCTATACAGCCAAATTCGTCTTTATCGGCGGCGGCGGCGGAAGCCTGCCTTTGCTGCAAAAATCCGGCATTCCGGAAGGAAAACATATCGGGGGATTCCCGGTAAGCGGGCTGTTTATGGTATGCAACAATCCGGATATCATCGCGCAGCATCATGCAAAAGTATACGGCAAAGCGTCGATCGGAGCGCCTCCCATGTCCGTCCCGCATCTTGACACAAGATTTATCGACAACAAAAAAATGCTGCTGTTCGGACCGTTTGCCGGCTTTTCGCCGAAGTTTTTAAAAACGGGCTCCATGTTTGATTTGTTCAATTCCGTCAAAATGGACAACATCGTCACGATGCTGGCGGCCGGCGTCAAAAATATGGCATTGACCAAATATTTGCTGAAACAAGTCATGTTGTCCAAGGAACAGCGGATGGAAGCGCTGCGCGCGTTTGTTCCCAGCGCGAAAAGCGAAGATTGGGATTTGGTGGTGGCGGGCCAGCGCGTGCAAGTGATCAAAGATACTGCAAACGGCAAAGGAACGCTCCAATTCGGAACGGAAGTCGTCAGCGCCGCCGACGGTTCGATCGCCGCGCTGCTGGGCGCTTCCCCGGGCGCTTCCACCGCCGTGTCGGTCATGCTCGAGGTAATCAAAAAATGCTTCCCGCAACATATGAAAGCATGGGAAACAAAATTGAAAGAGATGATTCCTTCATATGGCGTTTCGCTGCTGAAAACCCCGGAACTCGCCGGCGAAATTCAGGCTAAGACCGCGCAAGCGCTGCGCCTGAACGAAACGGCGCCGGTGACGAAAGCGCGCCTAAGCGTATCTTAAAAAACCGTATCATCGCCATTAAAAAAGAGACCTCGTTCGGTCTCTTTTTTTGTGTCTTCCATAAGAAGCCAAAAATAGTGGAATTATCCCCAATGATTGTTACCTTGTGCGTTAAAATTACTGAAATTAGAATAACAATGAAGTGTATGATTACGCTTTCAAAAAAAAAGGGGAGGTAGAAGAATGAAACGTATTTTTGCCTTGTTTACCGCGGTTCTTATGGTGGTTGCCGTACTCTCCGCATGCGGCGGAAAGACCGACAGCGGCGCAAGCCCGACCGATACCGGCAGCAGTTCCACGCCCGCGCCGAACAGCGACTCAGGGAGCAAATCCGGCAGCAAAGTGACGATCAATCTTTGGTCGTTCACAGACGAGGTGCCAAACATGACACAGAAGTACCTCGAACTCCATCCCGATGCGAACGTGGAATTCAAACCCACAATCATCGCAACGACGGATGGCGCTTATCAACCGGCACTTGACCAAGCGCTTGCCGCCGGTGGAAATGACGCTCCGGACATTTACACGGCCGAAGCCGCATTCGTTCTCAAGTACACACAAGGCGATGCGGTCAGCTACGCGGCCAACTATGCCGACCTGGGTCTGACCGACCAAATGGTGAAAGATGCCGGCATCGCTCAATATTCGGTTGACATCGGCACCAAGGCCGGCCAACTGAAAGCCCTTGCTTATCAGGCAACAGGCGGCGCGTTCATCTATCGTCGCTCGATTGCCAAAGATGTTTTCGGCACGGACGATCCTGCCACCATCAAAAATGAAATCGGCCCCGGTTGGGATAAATTCTTTGAAGCGGCAGCGAAGCTGAAAGCCAAAGGGTACGGCATCGTTTCCGGCGACGGAGATATTTGGCACCCGATCGAGAACAGTTCCGATCAAGGCTGGATTGTCAACGGCAAGCTTCATATCGATCCGAAACGCGCGCAGTTCCTTGATTTGGCGAAAGAACTGAAAGACAAAGGCTATTCGAATGATACGCAAGACTGGACGGAAGCCTGGTATGCGGATATGTCCGGCAGCGGTCCCCAACCGATCTTCGGATTCTTTGGTCCCGCTTGGCTCATCAACTATGTGATGAACGGACAAGTGAAAGACACGTTTGGCGACTGGGCTGTTACCGAGCCGCCGACCGGCTTCTTCTGGGGCGGCACCTGGCTGCTCGCCAACAATGACGTCCTCAAGGACGACGCCAAAAAACAAGCGGTAGCCGATTTCATCAAGTGGGTTACGCTTGATACTTCCGACACGGGTCTCCAATATTTCTGGGCTAACGGCACAATGAAGGATGGCGAACAAGGCACGAAAGATACCGTCGCTTCTTCCGTGGTCATGCAGAAATCCAACGGCACGGTTGATCTGCTGGGCGGACAGAATATGTTCGATGTATTCGTTCCGGCCAACGCCAACGCAACCGGTAAAAACTTGACCCAGTATGACGAATCGATCAACTTAATCTGGCGCGACGTCGTGCGTCAATACACAGCTGGCAATAAGAGCCGCGATGAAGCAATTGCTGACTTCAAATCGCAAGTCAAAGACAAACTCGGCATCGAAAGCGAATAAAAAGCGAATGATGAGGCGCCAAAGGGGCGGGCTTGCTTTCCCGCCCCTTTATATCAATTCATGAGGTGAGAAGCATGCGCCGCAAAAGAGTCAGTTATTCGAAATACGGCTATATCTTCAGTTTGCCTTTTTTATTAGCGTTTCTGGTATTTTCGCTGTATCCCATTCTGTACACCGCCGCCATTGGCTTTACGGATTTGAAGGGTGTCATACCCAAACCGCCCCACATTTTGGATAACCCGTTGCAAAATTACAAAGACCTTTTGTTCGATAATGCCACGTTTCGACAATCGATGTTCAATACAGGACTGATCTGGATTCTCAACTTCATTCCCCAGATCGTGATCGCGCTATTGCTTACCGCATGGTTCACCAACCAACGGCTTAAAATTCGGGCGCAGGGCGCGTTCAAAGTTTTGCTCTATATGCCGAATATTATCACGGCGAGCACGATCGCCGTGCTTTTCAATTCCTTGTTCGCTTATCCGATGGGCCCCGTGAACAGCTTGTTTCAAATGCTGGGCTGGTCCGACGCGCCGATCTACTTTTTGCAAGACAAAACAACCGCGCGGGGCATCGTTGCGTTTATCCAATTTTGGATGTGGTACGGCAATACGATGCTTATCCTGATCGCCGGCGTGCTCGGCATAAACCCCGTATTGTTCGAATCCGCGGCGATTGATGGCGCGAACGGGGTGCAAACTTTCTTCCGCATCACGCTGCCGGGCCTCCGAACCATCTTGCTGTTCACTCTGGTCACGTCGATGATCGGCGGCCTGCAAATGTTCGATATCCCGCAGTTGTTCCTGCTTGGCGGACCGGACAACGCAACGATCACTGCCTCCATGTTCATATACGGGCAAGCTTTTAAAGGCAGCTATTTGTATAATCGCGCCGCTGCGGCCAGCATGATCATGTTCGTAATCGCGGCCGTGTTGTCCGCACTGCTGTTTTACTGGCTGCGCGACCGCGACGCGGCAAGGCTCAGAAAGGAAGAAAAGAAACTCAGAAAGGCTGAAAGAGCATTGGCAAAGGGGGGCGTAATGCATGGCTAAAATTCTGGAAAGCAATCCCGTCTCCCGGGGAATTAACAGGACAATCGTTTATGTGGTCTGCATCTTCCTGTCACTGCTCAGCATCGTTCCGTTTTTGATCATGTTTGTAAACGCGACGCGATCAACGCCGGAAATTCAAAGCGGTCTTTCGCTGATTCCGTCGACGCATTTGATGACCAACTGGCAAGTGCTCTTGAACAAAAGTTTCGACCCGTTCAAAGGGTTCCTGAACTCGTTCATCGTCTCAGGCGGCACGACCATCCTGACGGTCTATTTTTCGTCTTTGACCGCATATGCGCTAGTGGTGTACAACTGGAAAATGCGCCAGCCTTTCTTTACGTTCATTATGGCCATCATGATGATCCCGTCGCAGGCCAGTGCCATCGGGTTCTACCAATTCATGTATCAATTGCATTGGACAAACAGTTTCTTGCCGCTGATTCTGCCCGCAATCGCGGCGCCGGCGGTGGTGTTCTTTATGCGCCAATATCTGCTCGGCTCCCTGTCGATAGAGATCGTGGAGGCGGCGCGCGCCGACGGATCGGGCGAGTTCTATACGTTCAACCGGATCATTTTGCCGATCATGATGCCGGCAATTGCGACGCAAGCCATCTTTGCTTTTGTCGCCAGTTGGAACAACCTGTTCATGCCGTTGATTCTCCTGACGCAAAAAGATAAATATACGCTGCCGATTATGGTAAGTCTGCTGCGCGGCGATATTTACAAAACGGAGTTCGGGTCGATTTACTTGGGCCTGTCTCTGACCGTGCTGCCGTTGTTTGTGATTTACTTCCTGTTGTCGCGGTATATTATTGCCGGCGTGGCGCTAGGCGGTGTAAAAGAGTAGTTTTTCAATTCGCAGTCGCATATCGAATAAAGTTAAAAGCCCGGCCTTATGCGGTCGGGCTTTTGCTTGGCATAGGGTTTCGACGATTCTGCTAAAACGATTGGTATGGATGTAGAAATCATGGCGATTTTCCGCGAAGTCCGTGATGCCAACATTTCCCGAGATTGCATCCATTCTCTGCCATCTCTATGGTGTACGGACTCCCTACGGCAATCCAGACCACAGTATATTCGGCCATACCCAGATCTGAAACAACTCTTTGGTGACAGACTACGGATTTACAGTGAACCCGGTTAAACCAACTACTTTTTCGACGAAAAATGTTTTCTAGAGCTTTTATACGGGCGGATGCTCAAGAACCGTAAATCTCGACTTCGGTCAGGCTATTCCAATCGTTGGAGGTGTTGCCGTGACCGACATAACGGACGTAACGCGCCGTCGTGTCGCTGACGTCAAACGACTCCGGCTGAGTCGTCGTGCCGATGCTCGATCCGCTGTACACCTGAGTCCAGTTCGTGCCATCTGCCGACGTCTCGATGTCGAAGGAAGAAGTTCTTTGATCGCCATTGTAAAAGGCGATGCGCACCGAGTTTACAGTATGGTTCGTCCCGAGGTCAAACAGGATCCAGGCTCCGTCACCTTCTCCAGACCAACGGGTGAAAAAATCGCCGTCGATCGCGTTCGGCGCGTCACAGTCGCAACGCGTGTCATACGTGGAGGCGGAGGCGGCAGACACAGTCAATTTACTGCCTCCTTCCTCGCTGGTGCCGTCACCGCCGTAAATCTCCACTTCAGTGATGCTGTTCCAGTCGCTGGATGAGTTGCCGTGCCCTACAATCCGCACATAGCGAGCCGTAGTGTCGGAGAAATCGTAGGTTTCCAACTGCGTTGTGTAGCCACTGCTCGATCCACTGTAGATCTGGGTCCAGTTCGTGCCGTCCGCGGACACTTCCACGTCAAAGTCGGAGGTCCGTTGATCTCCTTGGTACCAGGCAATTTTTATCGAACCTACGGTAACGCTCGTTCCCAGATCGAACTTGATCCATTGGCCGTCGCCTTTCGCCGACCAACGGGTGGTCAAGTCTTTATCCAACGTGTTGGAAGGCACATTCCCGTCATCGCTGCTTGCCGTGACGGAAGATACACTCAATTCGCCCGCTCCGGTGCCTCCGCCGCCCCCCTCGTCGTT
>DASVDB010000137.1 GCA_036381315.1 Bacilli bacterium
GTGCAGGGAGGCGGTCCCCCCGTATTAGCGCTGCCCAGGGAGGTTTAACGTTGCGCAGTGACGTTGCAGGCGCTGGAAGCTGGCCGCCTAAAGGCGGATGGTTAGACCCGGCGCATGGAACCTCATTTCCACCTGCATCAATGTCACTAACTCCTGTCTCATAGTGACATTATCTCAGAACAGTTACACCATGACATGATCACAGAATAATAACACACATGCGCTTTTTTTCTATTTGACAATCCCCTAAAACCTTGATAAACTAATGTTCGTGTCGATCGCGAACTGTTAGCTCAGCCGGGAGAGCGCTTCCTTGACAGGGAAGAGGTCACAGGTTCGAACCCTGTACAGTTCATATATTACAGAATCCCTTGAAGCTTTGGGCAACAAGGGATTTTTTTCATGAAACAGCTTCCGCCAACCCGTTACACACAAAAATTCATGTTAGGCTTTGCGACCACCCGTAGCTTTCAAACCAGCGGCTGCCCATGTAATTGGCAATCGCCTTGCGCACATAGGGGATCATCATGCCGTCCGGCAGGTCATGAAGCGAATACCAGATCAGTTCCGCGCATTTGTCCGGCTCGGCATTTACGATCTCTCCGCTCCAACGCGTCACTTCCACGAAAAAATCGAGCCGGTCACTGTCGGATTTGCGATGCATGACGCCGACCATGCGCACGTCCTGCGGATCAATGGTAATTCCCGCTTCCTCCTTCGCTTCGCGAACGGCGGCTTCCACGGCCTGCTCGCCTTTTTCCAAATGCCCCGCGACAACGCTGTATAGCCCATCGGCAAAACCGGTGTTTTGCCGTTTCAGCAGCAAGATTTCTTTATTTTTTACGATAAAAAGATGCACCGCCGCCGTTAATTTGCAATATTCATGCTTCATCCGGTTTGACCTCGTTTCTTGGCTTCGCCCGCAAATGCAGATTTTCCGGCTATTTGAGCGATTTCCGGTATCCTGCGGCTTTGGCCGCCTTTTCGCTGCAGAACATTTCCTCGGGTATCGTCTCGCTGTAATATTCGCCACCGGGCAAATGATATATTTTTTCGCCCTTGCTGTTGATATTTCCTTTTATGAGCGGTTTGGCGCAAGCGTCGTCACCGCCGCCCGCAATCGCCGCATTCGCCGCGTCGGCATTGCCGATGTTGCTTTGGGCGATATATGGGCTAATGGTCCGAAATTTTCCGGCATTGCTCCACATTTCGGAAAATTGCCTGGCAAACGCTTTGGCCACCTCTTCATTGCGGATGACCAGAAGAATTTCATCGTTTTCCGTGCTGGCCGCTTTTGAATAGTTGTATGATCCCGTAGTGGCGATTTCGTTGTCGGAAATCGTCATTTTCAAATGCATTAGCCCGCTATGGCTGTTGACCTTGATCGGAATGCCGGCGCTGCCCAATATTTTCAAAGCTTCTTTTTGCGCCTTTCCTTCCGATTGGATGCGGTCCGTTATGATGCGTACCTGTACACCGCGCATTTTCGCTTTTTTCAACGCATCAATTACATCCGGATATGTCAAACTATAAATGGCTAAATCCAATGTGGATTTGGCGGAATCGATCACGTCGATCAGCAATTTTTCCGGCTGTTGGCCCGCTTGCGTGAATGCCCACTGCAAATTGTCTTTCGGCACGTCCGCCGAAGTTGTCCATTTTGCATAAACGACGCCGCCCAATGCGACGGAAACGATGACTGCCAGTAAACCGGGTAATTTCCATGATTTTTTCATCGGGGCGCCTCCACGCACAAGTTGCTTTCATGACGAAAAATCCCCGCTAGCGGCAAGTAGCGGGGATCATCCTTCATAAATTTGGACTTTTTCATATCCTATTAGTCCGCAGCATCATCGTTGGGTGATGGGCCCTGCAGGACTCGAACCTGCGACCAATCGGTTATGAGCCGACCGCTCTAACCAACTGAGCTAAAGGCCCTTATGACCAGGCGCCAATACAGGAGCCGAAAAATTTGGTTGCGGGGGCAGGATTTGAACCTGCGGCCTTCGGGTTATGAGCCCGACGAGCTACCGGACTGCTCCACCCCGCGGCGACAGTGATTACTATACACCAAACAACAGCTTCAAGTCAAGCGCGAGCAGCCCATTTCAAGTATGCCGGTCACGGGATGTACCGCACGCCATAACGTCCTTTTCGCGACTGGAACACTTCCACTTCCCGCGGACTGTCATATCCGTAAATCCACCAATCTTCCTCCATGCGTTTTACCAAACAGCCCGCTTGAAATTTGCTATTGTACAATTTTCCCCAATATACCCATTTGGACATGGCGTCTGCCCTCCGTAAATCAACATTATGCCTATAGCATATCCACTTTCGCCTGCCTTCAATGGAAAAAGGACGCCCCGCCAAAAATTGGCCAAGGGCGTCTGCTGTTACACGGCGTTTTCTTTTGAATTGTCCGTGAATTCGTTAGCAAAGCGTTCCGCTTCGTCGCGGGTGTGGTGCGCGATTCGGCTGGAGGCTGATGCCGCAATGCCGGCGACAAGATCGTCAAGAAATGTATGAATGCCGTTGCCAGCTTTGGTGTCCAATTTTTTGATGATTCCTACTTTGTGTTTATCCAGGTGTCCGAAAGTGGTTACCGCGATGCTGCCGTAACCGAGCACGGAGCCCAATGCCAGCGTCTCATCGCAGCCGAACAAACTTTCGTCGTTTGCAACCAGAGATTGCAGCGGTTCGGACAACAATCCTTTCTCCGCCAACCGGTCAAGTTCGATGCCGACGAGTAGCGCGTGCTGCACTTCGCGTTTTTCCAAAACCGCGTGTACACTTTCGATACAGTCCTCTAGCGTCAAATTGCGATTGTAGGGCGCCTGCATCTCCAATGCGATCTTTGCGACGTCTTCGACGGCAACTCCGCGTTGCGCCAGCTGTTGCAGCGCCGCCGTTTTGACCTCGTTGCTTGGAACGATCCGTTTATTCATCCCCTCATCTCCTCAGTCAGAAACACCGATTACCCGAAGCGAAACCGGATGTAACCATTATAACATGCCGCAAGAAAAATTACCGCGCAATTACGCTCGTTTTGTTTTTCCCCATAATAACCGCTTCCGGCGGCGCGTCAGGATTTTCCTTGATTTTCTGCAAAATGACGTTGCCTTCACTCTGCCATTCGCCAAGCGCCTGTTTTACCGACTTTTGGCCCTGCAGCGCCTCCATGAATTTGGATTGTCCGATGTTTTGCGCCTGCCAAATGTTTGGTTTGTCCCGGAAAATCTTGTTGTTGTAAGGATTTTCAACAGGCGTAAGGGCAAAGAAAGCATCGATATTGTAATCCAGCCCTTCCTTCGGCTTGTTCAACTGTTTGCGCGCTACGAGATTATAGGAGCTTTCCGCTTTCAACTGCATCCACTTTTCACTGTTGATAAATTTGATCAGTTCCCATGCGTCATCTTTGTTTTGGGCGTTGGCGGCAATGCTCATGACGCCGTTGTACCAAATGTTTCCGCCGACTTGCGGATTGTCGGGATGCGTCGGCACCGTCACCAAATTCCAGCGGATCGGGTCCATATTCTCAATGCTGCCTGCCGTGATCGCTTTGTTTGCATTGATCAAATCATTGAGTTCGCCATTTTGGATAATCGTCATGGCCACCCTGCCGGAAAGAAAATTGTCGTAACTGAACGGGCCCGGCCTTCCCTCTCCCGCTGCCATCTTCATCATTTCTTGTTGGTCCTGTTGGCCCGGAATCACTTTTTCGTTCACCAGCGAAATGATTTTCTCCCAGGCGTTGGCCCATTGATCCGTATCGACGGTCATATGCTCTCCGGCCTCGTCAAATACCCGCAGATTGAGCGGAGCGGTATATTGCATCAAATCGTTGAACGGATCGCTGTACACGTACCGGTTAAAGCTGAACCCGTAAATATTCTTTTCAGGGTTTGCCACCCGTTTGGCCAGATCAAACATTTGATCCCAGGTCATATTGTCGGTCGGGTACCCTACTCCGGCGTCTTCAAATATTTGCTCGTTGTAGATAAGCGCGCTCGCCGAAAACATCGGCGCCAGGGCGTACAATTGCCCGTCCGTGCTCAGTTTTTTCAAACCTTCGATCACCGCCGGAACAAACTCGCTTAAATCCAATTTATCTTTCGTGATGAGCGGATCGAGCGGCGCAAAGCGGTTTTCCGCGACCAGATCGCGAATTTCATCCCCGTTTGAAATGATCAGGTCGGGAGGATTTGCGCCATCCATTACTTCCCTTAGCAAATCCAGCGGATCTTTCGGTCTTTCGCCGGGATTCAATTGTTTGTACTGGTAACCGTCTTCCTGTAACGGTACAAATTCAAGTTTCACATTTGGGTGCGTAAATTCAAATATATCGGTAAAGTTCGTGCGCAAATAATCGCTATTCGACCCATAATCAAAAGTTGAAGCGATGCGCAGCACCCTTTCCTGGTCTTCCTCTTTTGCGTTCCCCTTGCCGCAAGCCGCCAATAAAGGAACGGAAAGCAGCAACACCATCCCGATTGCCCACCATTTTTTCCAACGCAACATTGCTTGATTCATGCTTCATCCTCCCCAAGAGATTTCGGCGCTTTTATCAAAATCTTTTCACCGTCAAATTCCATTGACGCTTTATTGCCAATTTTCAGCCGTTCCAAAAATTCTTTCGGCACCTGCAGCCTGCCCATTTTATCCACAACTACATATTCCTCGTGGACTCCCTTATCACCGGCGCCAATCCGGTACCCGCGCTGATTGAACAGGTCAAGGTTCGGATTGCGCTTCACAAATTCGGTACTGGTCAAGCCGTCGCGGATGGCAACAACGCGGTCGACTTTACCCGCCAGCGACAAATCGTGCGTGACGATCACAATCGTAACGCCCAATTCGTTGTTCAATTTGCGGAAAATATCCATAATCAGATCGGACGTTTGCGTATCCACAGAGCCGGTCGGCTCATCGGCCAAAAGCAGTTTCGGGCGATTCGCCAAGGCGATGGAGATTGCCACCCGCTGCTGCTCGCCGCCGGAAAGCTGATGGAGCTTGTTGTGCATTCTGTCCTTAAGGCCGACCCATTCCAACAATTGTTTGGCGTACGATCGGTCCAGTTTGCCGTTTAACATCATCGGCATTTCCACGTTTTCCAAAGCCGTGAGATACGGCAGCAAATTGCGGGCGTTGTTTTGCCATATAAATCCGACTGTTTTGCGTTTGTACTCGACAAGTTCTTCATCGGTCATTTTTAGAAGATTCCATTCGCCAACCGTTACTTGCCCCGCCGAAGGGCGGTCAAGCCCGCCCAGGATGTTCAAAAGCGTGGACTTCCCGCTGCCGCTGTTGCCGATGATCGCCATCATTTCGCCGTCGTCGACATGGATGTTCAGTCCATGCAGGGCAACAACTTCGACGTCTTCGGATTTGTAAATTTTCACGAGGCTGTCGCAGGTTATCACTTATCACCGCTCCTCTCCCAATTTTACCGCCTGATGCACGCGCAATCTGCGAATATGCATAAGCAAAAGCGTCGCGCCGGCTATCAGCATGATCATGACGACAATGCCGATTTGCAGCGAATCTTTAAAATCGAAGACGACGCGGAACGGCGGAACCTGCATTTGCGAATCTTCGGTCGTTTGCAGGAAGGGCAAATACAAATAGCTTGCCAGTCTGCCGATCGCAAAGCCCAGCACGATGGATAAACCGGCGGTAAATACTTGTTCCAGCAACAGCATGCCGGTCAATTGCTTGCGGGAAAGCCCCATGGCGCGCAAAACGCCAAACTGCACCACCCTGCTCGACAAGTTGAAAAACCAATACAGCAAATATCCGATAAAGGAAATGGCAACCGAGACAAGAAAGCCAAGGCTTAAAATGCCAAACACGCCGCCGCGGGCGGGATGTTTCCGCTGCGTCAGCAATTCGTTCTTCACATTCTCGATCGCGGATATGGTGATGTCATGTTCCTGCAATTCCTGCACCGCGGGAGTAAGCATCGCGCCGTCTTTCATTTTCAGCCAAACTTCATATGGCATGAGCGGAACCTGATCGTAAATATAATCAAGATTGACGATAAAAAACGGCATTTGCTGCGGATACTCGGTCGGCCAATACGGAACGGTGCCAACCACGACAAATTCCACGGCTTGCTGCTGCAAGGAAATGGTGAACAAGTCGCCGGGTTTCAGCCGGTACTTTTCGGCGAAATCAGCCGATACGAGCGCCGCTGCCCCATTTAACTCATCATACGCGCCCAGCAGGTTCAAATATTGGCGGGGCGAATACGGAAACAAGTCGTTGCGAAACCAGGCCACCTTGGCAAAATCCACATTATCGATCCCCATGACCGCGCCCATGCCTACCGATCGGCCGGATACGACGACATTGCCTTTTGTGCGCAAAACGCGGGCAGCCGCTTCGACACCCGGCAAATGCCGAAAAATTTCAAACGGCGGTTCGACATACCGGATATTTGTATCGAAAGAAACGTCCGGACCGGGAAAACCGGGGGCTCCGCCATTCTGACCGCCGCCGTTTTGCCCGCCGTCTTGTCCGCTTTCATTGCCGCCGTTTTGCCCGCCGCCAGCGTTTCCGGGGTCTTGCGGCAAAGCGTCGCTCACGCCTTCCCAAACGGTTTGCACAATGACATCTGTGCCGTATTTGTATAACGTGCGTTCTGTAGAGTTCAAGTCAATGGTGCGCGCCGCCGATGAATCGTAAACTCCCAGGCCAAGCGTCAGGATTAGGAGCAGCATGAGCGGAAAATACGCTTTGGACGAGCGCGACAGTTGCGTCAGGGTCAAATATAGCGGCACCGGCAAGAACTTACCGCCCAATCGGTTGACGAGCCGCAAAATCCATGGAAAAATGCGCAAAAAACACAACCCGATCGCAAATATCGTGAGCGCCGGCACAAAAAACAGCAACGGATCCAATTGCAGCTGGTCGTTTGACAATCCCGTCGCAAAGCTGAGCATTTGCCGCTCATAGAACAAATACCAGCCGTATCCCGCGACGCAAAGCAGAGCCACATCCAGAAACCAGCGCTGCCAGAGCGGTTTGCGGTCAAGGCGCGCCATTTGCTGTTTTAATCCGACGATCGTCGAGCGGGCATACCGGATCGCCGGGATGACCGCCGCCAAAATCGCGATCAGAACGGCAGCCAACGCATACACAAATGTGCCCGCGGACACGTCAACGGGGATTGCCTTGCGGTCGACAAAAGTCAAAAACCCGCTGGAAGACCCGATGCTTTTTGCCATAAACCAGCCCACGAGCGGCCCAATGACCAGTGAAACGCCGCCAAGAATGAAACCTTCCAACAAAAATATCCAAATGATTTGCCGCGTGCTCGCGCCGCGGCTTCTTAGCACCGCAATATCGCTTTTTTGCCGTTCCAAAGACTGTCGCGAATTCATGACGATGAAATAAAACACCATGGCGATCATGGGCGCCGCAAGCGTAAACAACAGCATTTGCAATTGCACGCTCTGCCTTTTGAATTCGTCCAGCATGGGCGAAAACGAAAAATCGACCTTCGTATTTTTCAGCATCTGGTACAGATCGATATCGAGCCGCGATAACGTATTGGATAACGGCGTCAATTGGCTCGTTCTGATTTCGCGCAAATCGAAAGCATAATACCAGTTTGCGATCGTAAGCGGGATCTTTTTTTGTTTCAGCAACTGTTCCGTGAACACCTTGTCATTGACGATCAGGGCGTTCACCAGCGGGTTAAATCCTTGATACCAATACGGATCGCCTTCCTGTTTCGGCTTGAACGAGCCCACAACTTTTACCGTGAGCGGTTTGGCCCCGCCTTGCACGGGATATTTGAATTCATCGCCAACGGTAAAATCGTTGCGGTACATAGCCTCCTCATAGACAACCGCCTCAATGATCCCGTCCGCGCCGGCATCGGAATACATGCGGCCGTTTGTGATATCCACATGGCTTTCAAGATCGCCCATCGTGATCATATTCATCTGCCTGCGCTTGCTCGGGTCGACTTTATTGGGGTCGACGGGAGAAATTTGCGCGCCGCGAATCGATAACATTTCCGTGTAAGCGAAATAAGGAAATCCGATCTGCTTGGGAATTTCATTTTGAATGTAGTTTCTGACCGTTGCCAGGCTGTCAAGATCCGCCTTTTGGCTGCCGACAGCCTGATAACGCATCAGAATCGAGCCTGCGGGAAACCCGTCGTTTTTCTCCTGCAGCGATTTAGCCACAACCCGCTTCAACGCGCCGTCTGCATACATCGGAATGCTAAGCGTAAACGCCACGGCAAAAATCAACCCGACAAGCGTGGTGCCCGTCATCCAGCGGGTGTTCCACATTTTCCGAAAAAGAAAGCGAAACAGGGTCCTCCCCATCAGCGACCGACCACCTTCTGCCCCGGCTGTAATCCTTTCACAATCTCAACAAGCGTGGAGGTTTGTTGGCCGACTTCCACAGCCACTTCCCGTTTGCCGTCTTTATCCACTACCTGCACATAATTGCGCCCGGCATGCGTTCTGAGCGCCGACGCCGGTATCACAACGGCGTTTTCCTTGCGGTTTGTAATGATCGTGACGCTAAGCGGCGTGCCCCTTGCCATATTTTTCGGGAACTGGTCAATCTCGACCAATAAATAATCTTCGATCGACTCCTGTTTTGGCTGTTGCGGATTCGGGTTCCACGGATCATAAGGTCCGCGGTTGTTATTGTTGTTTGCGTTGCTGGCCGGCGAGGGCAGGCGTTTTACCTTGCCTTTGAACTGTCCGGCGTTGTTGATGTCCACTATCGCGTCCATGCCCACAGCGACTTTCTGCAAATCTTCGGCGCTGAATTTGGCCGCCACCGTCAACTTCGCCAGATCCGCCACAAGCGCAATCGGGTCGTAGGCTTGCACGGTGCTGCCTTTTTGCACCATCACGCTTACCACTGTGCCGGCAAACGGCGCGGTGATTTTCGCGTTATTGATTGCGTCTTGCATATCCTGCAGCTTTTGCCGCTGCAGTTCAAAGTCGATTTTTTTCTGTTCGAGTTCGCCCGGATCCAATTGATCGGCATTGCGCAACGTTTCAATCATCGGCAGTTCGTAATCCTTGCGAAACCGCAGCTTTTCCAGGCGATATTGCCGTTCCATGTCCGTTACGTCAATCTCCGCAATCAGTTGCCCTTTTTGCACCGCATCGCCGGATTTGACATATACCTCTTTGACGCGCCATTCCCCCTGGCTTGCGGCGGGGCTGCCGGATTCGCTGTTGGCGCCAATAAAATACAGCGTTTCTTCCTGCGTCGACATCAGCTTGCCGGTTGCGCGCACTTTCGTCTCCAGCGTTTGCGTAGTCACCGTATATTCGGGCTTTTTGGAAAGCGTCGGCGGCTTGATTGTGGGCAGCGCTTCTTCCTGCTCTTCTTTCGGCAACAGCGAGCAGCCCGCGGCGGAAATCGCAAGCGTCATGCCGATCGACAGCAAAAAGCCGCGTTTTAACCAGATCTTATGCTTGCAAAAACTTTCCATCCACCATTTCATAAACATGGTCTGCTACCTCCAAAATCGTAGGATCGTGTGTCGTCATACAAATTGTAATGTTTTCCGCGGCAATAATTTCCCGAAACATGGACATGATTTGCGCGCCCATTTGCGAGTCCAATTCGGCGGTAGGTTCATCGGCCAAAATGAGCGAAGGGCGATGCGCGATCGCCTTGGCAATCGCCACCCGCTGCTGTTCTCCGCCGGACAATTCAAACGGCCTGTGGTGCATCCGTTTAGTAAGACCGACCAGATCAAGACAATGCGCAATGCGATCTTTCCATTGCGCCTTCGGCAAGTTCGCCATGCGCAACGATAGTTCGACATTTTCCCACGCCGACAACAACGGCAAAAGCGCGTACGATTGAAAAATAAAGCCGATTTGCCGCCGTCTGATTTCCGTCCGCTGATCGTCATCCCACTGATGAAACGGATGATCCTGGAAAAAAATTTCCCCTTTGTCCGGTTGATCGAGACCGCCAATCAAATTCAGCAGCGTTGTTTTGCCCGAACCGGATCTTCCTCGCAGCATCACAAGCTGGCAAGGGTACAACTCCATATCGATGCCTTTCAGCACATGCAGCTTCTGTTGGCCAACCTCAAAGCTGCGCTCCACGCCGATTGCTTTCAGGAGCGGCTTATCCGGAGATAAATGGGTTGTGGCTTCCTTGTCTGCCAGGGCGATGCCTGATTTGGCGGGCGGAATGGCAGCACCGCGGGATGAAGCGCGTTTACGTATCGGCCATGTAAATGGCAGCCCTTTCACGTTATTGCATTCCCCTCTCATACTTATTGGAACCACTTGCACCAAATCTGCTAAGGCAACCTTTAACGGACGTAGGAGAGCTTATTTTGCGAAAATTGCCCGCTTTTTGATTCTAACGGTCGTAGGAGCGCCTATTCTGGCATTTTTCCTGATATTCGGGCATGGAAACAATCATTAGCCTCCACTGTGTCCGTTACAATTTCAAATCAGCCTTTTTTCGGCAAATAGCCTCTGCTGCGTCCGTTAGCGGTGTGAAGGTAGGCGATCCTCCCGTTTTTACTTTGCACAGCGCAGCGTACCCGCGTTTTAGGTTGCGCAGTGAGGCGGTACCTCGCTTTCGCGATGCGCAAGGAGGTGCTCAGCCGTTTTCGCGTGCGCAGGGAGGCTTAACATTACCAAAGTTCGCGTGCGCAGGGAGGCTTAACATTACCAAAGTGTATGCGCTGGAAGCTGATCGCCTAAAGGCGACAAGTTTAAGCCCGGCACATGGAAACCGGAATTATGTACAAATATTTAAACGCAAACGATTCCCAAAAAGTTACACTCTTAACGAAAAAAAATTATTTATTCTGATGTTGCCGCCGAATATCATACATAAATAATAGATTACTTTTGTCATATTGACTAGAAATATATAATTTTTTAGTATAAAAAAGACAAAAAAAGCAGCAGAAAACCAGAATATTCGAGGATGAACCAAATATGAAAACAAGATGTACTCAAACCATTATCCGTATCAAGAGAGGATTCTTGAGGTCCCATATCCTTAAGATCATGGGGTAAAGCTAGGCTTTAACGGTCGCAGGAGAGCTTATTTTGCGCAAAATGCCACCTTTTTGATTCTAACGGACGTGGGAGAGCCTATTCTTGCCTATTTCCCGATATTCAGGCATGGAAACGACAAATAGCCTCCACTGTGTCCGTTACAATTTCAAATCAGCCTTTTTTCGGCAAATAGCCTCTGCTGCGTCCTTTAGCGGTGTGAAGTGAAGAATGTGCAGGAAAGCATACTTGGGAATTTATCAAATATCTTCATGGCGACGAATTCGCCAAAAATCATGCGGAACAGCCGCAATTTATCCATGACGGGCTACCTGCCCGAACAAAATATATTAACAAGGTTGAAGGGCGCGATATGGAGCCATTTTATGAATTAGACGCCGCAGCCCTTACTCGCAACCCATACAAAGACTCACCCGGATATCGTCATGTCGTTTACAAAAGCCGCAAACCAAGAAATCAATACGGTGCTAAAAGGCGAAAAAACAGTGGATCAGGCGCTTGCGTCGCTGGAGATTGTTGGCCGACAAGCGGTGGATACGGCGCGCATAAACCTGTCGGCCCAACCGTAAGCAGGCCATAGGCAGCCGACAAATCGGCTTGCCCCCCGCATCATCCCGCTTTCCATTTATAAAACCGCGAGCCGATCAGGAATGTGACGACGCCCCAAGCGGCCATCACCGCGACATTCAACCATATGTTTGCATGCGCCACACTCGTCCCGTAAACCATGCTTTCGCGGATGCCGTTCACGAAATAAGTTAGCGGGATTGCGTCGGCTATCGGCTTGATATAACCGGGCAGCATGCTGTAATCAAAAAACACGCCGCTTAAAAACATCATGATAAAGCTTGCCAGGTTGGCAATCCCCATGTAGCCTTCCATCGCTTTGCTGAACGAGGCAATCATAAAGCCAAACGCGGTAAACGAAAGCGTGCCGATGACAAAGGTCAACAGGAAAGCGGGCACATTCACGGCAAAACCGGCTCCGAACGCGATGCCGATGCCAACCAGGATCACGACTTGAATCAACGCCAAAATAAACCGGACCAACACATCGCTGATACCCAAAACCTGAATGCTTACGGGAGTCAACTTCAACCGCTTCAACATGCCGTTGCGGCGCATTTCCACCAGTCCGACCATGCCGAACAGGCCCGATTGCGCAATCGAGAGCGCCAACAGCCCGGTCACCAGAAAATCTGTCGAATCCAGCTTGCGTTCGCTGGCGGACAAGTAATCCGTCTGCAAATGATATGCCGGTTGCACGTTGGCGATAGCATAATTGACTTGTTGCAGCACATGATTCAAAATGCCGGCCAATGCCTGGTCAAGCGTGCTGTTTTGCTTTTCCGCGTTGAGCAAAAGACTTACGCCCCCGCCTTCCGCCGTCGTCGGCAAAACGATTGCGGCGTCGACCTCTTTATCTTTGACCCATTTTTCGGCTTCTTCTTTTGTCACCGGCTCTTTTGTTTTCCACTCGAGCGCCGGAATTTGCCGCAACGTTTGCGCAAGCTGCGATGTTGCCGGATTTTCATTTTCCATGACGAGCGCAACGTTGGCGGAAAACGCCTCATCCTCCGGAGCGGCGAATATCGTTAAAAAGATGATCAACAGCAGCACCGGAAATCCGATTGACCAAAACCAGACCGCTTTTTCCCGAAACGTTGTCTTTAGCTGGGCAAAAAATATTTTCCGCACTTGCTTAACCATCAGTCACGCCACTCCTTTCCCGTAAAGGCGATAAATACGTCTTCCAAACTCATGTCCGTGATCGAAATTTGCGCGACCAATACCGAATGCTGCGCCGTGTAATGAAACAAATGATAGAGCGTTTGTTCCGGACTGGTGGACCAAATGCGCAAACGGTTTTGGACGCGGGCCGTTCTGGTAACCGCCGGAAGTCCTTTGGCCTGTTCGGTCACGGCAGTTACGGTCCTATCATCGGCCTCCAGCAAAAGATCGATCTCCCTTTCCTTGGTCAGGCTGCGGATCAGATTTTGTGCGGTGTCCATCGCGACAATTTTTCCCTGGTCGACAATGCAGACGCGGCTGCTCAACTTTTCCGCTTCCTCCATATAATGTGTCGTCAAGATTGTCGTCTTCCCCATTTCTTTCAACTTCAATACGATATCCCAAATATTCCGCCGCGCTTGCGGATCGAGTCCGGTCGTCGGCTCATCCAGAAACAAAATTTCCGGGTCGTTGATCATCGCAAGCCCGATCGCCAGACGCTGCCGCTGCCCGCCGGAAAGATGCTTGACCCGTTTGTTGCGATGGTCCGTTAAATTGATCAACTCCATGATTTCGTCAACCGGGCGCGACTTTTCATAGAGGCCGGCAAACGTATCCAGATTCTCGTAAACGGTCAGCAGATCGTAAACAGCGCTCGTCTGCGGCTGGACGCCGATCCGCTGCTTGATTTTCCCCTCATGCCGCGCCCAGTTCATGCCCAAAATGTTGATTTCCCCTTGATCCGGCTGCTGCATTCCTTCGATCATTTCCAAAGTGGTCGTTTTGCCCGCTCCGTTCGGGCCGATAATCGTAAACACTTCGCCCGGTTCGACCGCAAAGCTGATTTGCTTTACCGCCACAACGGAACCGAATGTTTTGCGCAGATTTGAAACTTCCAATACCGCCAATTGGCTTCCTCCTTCCGCGAACATTCACAAGCACATCTTACCATCGCTCACGGTCATAAAAAAACCGCCCCGAGAACCTGATCAAATCAGCCTCGAGACGGATTTTTTACAAACATTAAACGCCAAAATGTTCCGGATCTTCACGCCATGCGCGCAATGCCGCCAAATCCCGTTCCTTGACCGCGCCCTTTTGCAGCGCCGCCTGCAAGAGCGTCGCATAATCGGATAACGACTGCACGGGAATCCCCGCAGCGGCGAACGCTTTCCTGGCTGCTTCCAACTGATAGGAAAAAATCGCGATTACGCCAAGCGCCTTGCCTCCCGCTTCATTGACCGCCTGCGCCACTTTGAGCGAACTTCCGCCGGTAGATACAAGATCCTCGATGACGACCGTTTTCTGCCCCGGTTTCAACACGCCCTCAATCCGGTTTTGCTTCCCGTGTCCTTTCGCTTTGTCCCGCACATAGATCATCGGCAGCTGCAGTTTTTGCGCGACCCATGCCGCATGCGGAATTCCGCCGGTTGCCGCCCCGGCAATGAGCTCGGCTCCGGGATAATTCGCCCGGATGGCGGAAACGAAAGCTTCGGCGATAAATTCGCGGATATCGGGATACGATATCGTCAACCGATTGTCGCAATAGATCGGTGATTTCAACCCCGACGACCAGGTAAACGGCTCTTCGGGACGTAGCACGACGGCGCCAATATCCAAAAGCCGCGAGGCAATTTCCACTTTCAGATCGCTCATTTAAGTCAATTCCTCCAATATGGTTTCCAGTGCTTGCCGCGGATCGGCGGATGCCGTGATGGGGCGCCCGATCACGATGTAGTCCGATCCGTTGGCGATTGCTTCGCGCGGCGTCATCACACGCATTTGATCGCCTTTGCCGGCCCAAATAGGCCGAATGCCCGGCGTCACGGTTACAAAGTCGCGCCCGCAAGCCTGCTTGATTTCCGGCACTTCCAGCGCGGAGGCAACCACCCCGTGCAAGCCCGCTTGCCGGGCTAACCGCGCATATTTCCTGACGGCTTCCGCTATCGTTCCCGGTATGCCGATTTGCCCGTTCAACACCTGTTGATTTGTGCTCGTCAACTGCGTCACGGCAATCAGGACAGGGCGTTCTAACCCGTTTTCGCGCGCCAAGGCCTCCTCCACGCCTTCGCTCGCCGCTTCCATCATGGCAATTCCGCCGGCGGCGTGCACGTTGAACATGTCCACGCCCAATCGCGTGATGCTCCTGGCGGCGCCTTTTACCTGGTGCGGTATGTCGTGCAACTTCAAGTCCAGAAATACCCGATAGCCTTTTTCTTTCAACGTGGCAATAAATTGCGGCCCGGCAGCATAAAACAGCTGCATTCCCACTTTCAGCATGCAGGGGATGCCTTGCAGCGCGGCCAAAAGTTCATTGGCCTCCGCCGGCCCGGGATAATCCAGCGCAACA
>DASVDB010000138.1 GCA_036381315.1 Bacilli bacterium
TGCGCGACGGCCGTTTCTTGGCTGGGTTGCGCAAAAATCGTTCGGATGATCGATGACACCATGGACTGTGACGATTTAGGGACCTGACTTATAATCGGATGCACATTCATACTTACACAGAACTTGTTAAATGTATTTCAGCCGAATTAGATAATTCTAATTCCTACGCTTTTGTAATTTGCGACGATGGGAAGCCGAGTGAAATAAATAATTTCTGTGACGCTTTAAGAAATCCTGCAAATAAAAGGGTCTACCCAGACCTTCAAGTAAAGCTTTCACATGACAAGAATTGTAATTTGATTCAATTAGCTGATATGATAAATTTCATCACTTCAGTCCACTTCCGCGATGTTTATGGTTTTCCGCCAAGAAAGAGACATCAGTCCCAAATTCTTGATTTTTATAAAAGACATTTGAACCATAAAATAATAAAATGGGAGTACACATAAGAAGAGGAGGACGCACACAACGTGCGAACTCCTCTCTTCGGTCGTACACAACGTGCGACCTATCACCATCATATCCAGAAACCACTACAAATATGCCAAGAAAATTTAAGACATTCCGTTAATAGGTCAAACTCAACGTTTGAGCTACACACGGAATGTCTTAAGTACAGACTTCGTCGTACACAACGTACGAGCAAATCTTTATTTTCATTATGGTGTTATTCGTGAATTTTGTCAAGAAAAATTGACAGCAGCTATTAAAGATCTTATGCCCTTACTTTGCACGATAACCTCAAACCTCCTCTTTGCCACTATTTATGATACGGTTCTCCGTACCTGTCGATATGGTAAACTTAAATAAAACGCGAAGGAGATTCTTCCGACTCAGACCGGAGAACATGGGGCCCGGAACGGTGCGGCATTATGAATGCGGGAGGGCGTCCGCTTGTGGACAAAACGATTCTGATCGCCGAAGACGAACCCAAAATCCGGCGAATCCTTGTCGATTTTCTGCGTAGCGACGGATTTTCCGTATTCGAAGCCGAGAACGGAGAAACGGCGCTGCAGCCGATCGAGGAGCACGAACTGGAACTCATCTGGAAAAAATTCTTCAGGGTGGACAAATCCAGAAACCGGGAGTCGGAAGGATCGGGCCTCGGGCTGAACATCGTCAAAAACATTCGGCGCTCTCGCCCCTTCTTCATAATTGGAAAGAATGACGACCGTATATCCGTGGTCCGGAAACATGCAGAAATAAGCGCTCACCCCCGGGGCGCCTCCGGAATGCCCGACCGCCCTGAGTCCGCCTTCCGACAAATCCTCGAACCCGCACGCGTATTTTCCCTTCGGCGTGTCCACCTTGCCGGTCATGACAAGATCCGTATAGGTTTTGCCGAGCAGCCTGCCCTCGAGAAGCGCCTCCGCGAATTTCAGCATGTCTTCCGCGGTGGGGGTACGCGCCGTCGGACGGATTGCCCTTGCCCGGCAGGGTGTCGTAGTTGTCCTCCCAGCCATCCGCCGGTTCGGCTTCCTCCTTAATGAAGTTAATCATTGATTTCCCATTGAGGATTCCAAACCACTTCCCACAAATGACCATCAGGATCTTGGAAATATCCGGAATAACCGCCCCAAAATGTGTCGTGTGCCGGAACTGTAATAGTAGCACCAGCCTTCTTAACTTCTTCCATTACCCTGTCAACTTCTTCCTTGTTTCTTACATTATGACCTAGAGTAAATTCGGCAGGGTTAGGCTGGGTTTGATTGACCCTTGCATCAAGAGCAAGATTATTCCGTTCGAAAATTGCAAGTTTTAAGCCTCCCTCCAAGTCGAAAAAGGCGACGGCACCATTTTCAAATTCTGTGCCTACAATTCCTTCTGTCGAAAACCCAAGACCGTCCCGATAGAATGTCAAGGATCTGTTCAAATCATCGACGCCTAGTGTTATTACCGTAATTCGTGGTTTCATTATTCGTTTATTCCTCCCTTATCTATTATCTATCCAATCTTAATTACTGCTCTACTCCTTATTTTAGCAGGCTTGTTGTACTATGTATTGTAAAAATCGGACATATTTCCAAACTCTCTTACAGCAACACTCAACGAGTCACCGTAAAACCGTTTGAAATCTCGCATCATGTGGGCTTGATCGAAAAAACCATGTTTATAGGCAAGGCACCGGACTATACTCGGTGATCTTTGTATGTCCTTAACTATACTTTGAAACCTAACAACCTCACAAAATCGCTTAGGACTAATTCCGATCCATCGATAAAAGATGCGGTTCATTTGACGCGTACTTATCGCTTCTCTTTTGGCTAATTCCTTTACGCTAGTTTTTCCCTCGGTCACAAAAATGTGATACAGAAGCTTATTTATTAAGTGATCGTCTGCTATAGTATTGGTGCTCATGAAAGAAACCAAAAAATCTTCCATGACCCGCACTTTTCTTTCGATCAGTGGTTCTTCGAATAACCGATCTTCAATCTCTTTAGTCATACCCGTCCAAACCAAATCTAAATCAAAATGCGATTTAGCGAAATCTTGTTGTGGTATGCCTAACAAAGAATGAATTCCACCTGGAAAAAATCGTACACCGAACTTCCGCATAGGGTGATTCCGATCATAGGAAATTGTAAAGGGCTCGTCAAAAACTCCAGAAAACAATGTCCTGTATTTATTTTCCTTAAGATCATGTTCAAAAATAATGTCGCTGCATCCGTCTGGAAGTACCCGATCGACACTTTCCTCTCGAAGAGCTTTGAATGTTTCGAAAGAATCCGGTTCCCGATATCCTATTACCGGTTCGCTAAACCAATAACAAGACACATACGGAGCTAGTTTCGGAGAAGGTGTGATTTCAACATATTTATTT
This sequence comes from Bacilli bacterium, assembly GCA_036381315.1. Classification (NCBI taxonomy): domain Bacteria; kingdom Bacillati; phylum Bacillota; class Bacilli; species Bacilli bacterium. The sequence goes on from DASVDB010000138.1 coordinate 2,822, forward strand.
GATGGTACTCTACCGTTTGCTTGTACTGGCTGAAAAAGGGTATAGATTTTCAACCGCAAGGGCGTACCTCCCTTATGAATCAGTATGATGCCTTTCTTCTTATGAATTTCTCAGCATTGCCGCTTCAACATTCAGTTCAATTCTCTGCTTTACCATTAGCGATGATACGGCTCCCCCCGCATGATCTTGAACGCTCGGTAGATCTGCTCGACCAATATCAGGCGCATGATTTGGTGCGGGAACGTCAATCTGCCGAAGGAGAGTTTCTTGTCGGCGCGGGCCAACACTTCCGGGGATAATCCGAGGGAGCCGCCGATGACAAACGCGATGCGGCTTGTTCCGTAAGTGGCAAGGTCGTCTATTTTGCCGGACAATTGCTCCGAGGTCCACAATTCGCCGTCAATGGCAAGGGCGATCATAAAAGCGTCGGGATGAACATTGGCCAGAATGCGCTCGCCTTCTTTCGCCTTCACCGCCTGCTCCTCCGCCTCGCTTAAGTTCTCCGGCGCTTTATCATCCGGCACTTCCACAATCTCAAGCTTGGTATACGGCGTAAGGCGCTTGGCGTACTCCGCGATGCCCCGCTCGATGAACGCTTCTTTAATCTTGCCGACCGCAACAACCTGGATGTGCATCCTGCCCGCACCGCCTTTCCCGATGAAACATGCGCATTCTGCTACTCGTCTTTCATCTCCGCCAATTTTACCGTTATTTTCTGCAACTTTCCGTCCCGATAAAAGGATACGGTCAACTTGTCGCCGACAGATTTTTTTTCGTACAAATATTTCCGCAGTTCGATCGAATTGTTGATCGGGGTTTTGTCGAAAGCGACGATCACATCGTTTGTGCGCATCCCCGCCAGTTTCGCCGGGCCGGTTGCCTCCAGGACGACTACGCCTGTCTTCACTTTTGCCGGCAGTTTCAGCGTCTCCGCGCCCGCCCGAATCGCCTGCAAATCCTGATGATAAATACCGAGGAACGGCCGTTGCAGACTGCCGTTACGCATCAGCTTCCTGGCAATCGGCTCCACCTGATTGCTCGGTATGGCAAAACCCATTCCCTCGACGCCAAATTCGGCGATCTTCCCGGTGTTGATGCCGATTACGCGGCCGTTAAGGTCGATCAACGCGCCGCCGCTGTTGCCGAAATTGATCGCCGCGTCGGTCTGAATGACTTCCATCTCCCAATCGGGCGTGCCATCGTTGTCCAACGACACCGGAATAACCCGGGAAGGCGAACTGATGACGCCCACCGTAATCGTTTGCGAAAAGGCGAGCCCCAGCGGATTTCCGATCGCAATTGCCGTTTGTCCGGCCTGCAGCTTCGCGGAATTGCCAAAACCGGCCGCTTTCCCGACCCCTTTTGCGCCGATTTCCAACACAGCCAAATCGGATATGCGGTCATTGCCGACAATTTTCGCCGGCGTATGTTCGCCGTTGATCAGAATCACTTCCGTATCTTTGGCATTTTCCACGACATGCGCGTTCGTAACGACAAAGGCGTGACCGCCTGATTTTTCGAAAATGACGCCAGAACCGATCGACTTGCCTGCCGCGGGCAAACCTTCTTCATCCCCATTTGTCTGCGCCACGACGCTCACCACAGCCGAGTTGACCGCGTGCACGGCGTTCACGACGCGATCTTCCGTAGAGGCGCCGGATGCCCCGCCGAAAATCGCCTTGAACAACAAAATGATTAGCGCAGCCGCAACAATCAAAACCGCAGCGAAAACAAACGCGGGCGGCAAGGCTTTATGGTTTCTCCGCCTGTATCCGCGAGTCTTATATCCGCCCCAAAAACGTTCACCGCGCAATGTCGAACGGACCGGTTTCGTCGAAAAGAAATCGTCATCCCATAATCCCATGTCGCCCACTCTTTTCTTGTGGAATAATTCTCTCAAACCATGACTATAATAGTAACATCATCCGCTAGAAAAAGGGGTAAAAAAATGTGAACCGGATTCATTCCCATCTGGACGAGGTTGATTTAATCGGCAAGCTTGCCGACTTGAAAGCGGATCATTATCAAAATATTCTGCTCTTGACTTCTTTAATCGAACTGTTAATGGAAAAAGGCGTAATCACGAAACAGGAATATCAGCAAAAAATCGCCGCCATGGAAGCCGAACTGGTTAATATTCCGCCAGCGAATCCCACAACGTAGGACGATCAAAATATGTATCCATCAGCTTCAGCCGCTTGTAACGCGCCTGCACGCCTGTTTCCGCCAGCATGTCGGCGACGGTCATTCGCGCCAAATCGAGCATGTTGTGGTCTCTGCTCCGATGCGCCAAGTATACCCGCTTCAATTTTTCCGAAACTATGTCGCTTAGTCCTTCGCCAGCGGCGTTGTTGGATAAATGCCCGGTATCGCCCAAAATGCGGCGCTTGACATTCCACGGATATTTGCCGACGCGCAGCATCTCCACATCATGGTTCGCTTCCAAAATCAGCACGTCCGAGTCATACAGCTTCTCCTTCACCTTCTGGCTCATATAACCCAAATCGGTTGCCAAAGACAGCTTGTAATCATCGGCGTAAAAACAATACCCGACCGGATCGGCCGCATCATGGGAAATCGCGTAAGACTCCACTTTCAGTTTGCCGATCGCAACAGTCTCCCCGGTGCCGATGACAATTTTCTGGCCGCCTGGGATTTCGCCTATATCCCGCTCCAGTTCGTTCCACGTTTTTTCATTCGCATATACAGGCAGATGATACTTGCGGGCGATCGCGCCCAAACCTTTGATATGGTCGGAATGCTCATGCGTAACGAAAATGCCTTGCAGCTCTTCCGCTTTCGTGTCGCGTTCCGCCAATAAATGCTCAATTTTTTTCATGCTTAACCCGGCGTCCACCAGGATTTTCGCATCTTCCGTTTCGACAACCATGCTGTTGCCGGTTGAACCGCTTGCCAATATGCTGAATCTAAGAGGCATGATTATTTCTCCTTCTGCGGAGCGGCAACCGCTCCCGTAATTGCGTGCACATAGAAGACTTCGCCGCGTTTCGTCGTAACCCGCCAATATGGGGCCAACACCTGCGTTTCCGAATCAAACAACTGTCCGTGAAAGCCTAACCGAACATCGGTAATGACCGAGTCAAGCGGCAAATAATTGTTTTCCACCAAGGTGCCTACCGCCGTTGTCGCGGCCAGCACTTTTTGCGCTTTATCAGCCGTGCCGGGCAAAATATCGGCATATTGCTGCCGGTAGCCGACAACCATGCCCTGGCTTGTATCCAGTTCCAAATTCACTTCGAACATCGGGTAATGATCGACGGTCTGATGCAGCACGTAATGGTCGGCGTCGCTGTCGGCGGGATCCAATTGATACGCATCAGCGGCGAATACTTGCCGTCCAAGCTCGGCCGCCGCGCCCCCGTCGCGAAATAACAAATCGCTGCGAAACGGCTGAGCCAACCGGATTTTTATATTCGGGTCAAATTTCCGGTCGAACGCAACGGTGATTTCCTGCAGCTTTGGCGTCTCCTTCGGGATCTGCGCGTCGATCCGAATATTTCGCTCCTCCATCAACTGGCGAATTTCCTCGGAAAAATTCACATCGTTCGCCGCCGCCTGCCCTTTGTCCAGACTTCCGATCCATAGCTGGTACGCCAATAGAAGGTTCAGCAGGAGAAAAGCGAATATTAAAATGGTTTTAGCCCTGCTCCATTCCACCGGTTCATGCCCCTTTGCCGCTTAATTGCCGTTTCATTGCCCTTTAATTAACGCTTTGCAGCCAGCCCAACGTACCGTCATTCCATTCGACCGCCCATGCCGGAACCAGACTGACGTCATCATCGCCCAGCTCCGGACGATATGCCGGAAAAACCGACTTGAGCTGTCCATAGTATGGAAACGTCTTAACCATTTCATCGAGTTTTTTGCCGCCGATCAGCGTGTCCACCTGCGTTAAAATCGTCGATTGATCAAGATTGATTAACGATCGCTCATAGTCGGATACCGAGCCTTTTTGCACGACGGTGCGGATAAAGCCATAGGTTTCATCTTTCGTTTTGACGATCGGATAATACTCGGGGAACGACCGCGCATATTGATAAAAGACAATCTCTTTCGCCCCATCTTTGTTGTTCCGGATGGAACTTAAATTGTACTTGCCGTTCCAGCCGCCATGCTGGTTGATGAACAGCACGGCGCTGGACAGATCGTCAAACGCGTTGTGGCTGGAGTCTAGCGGCGCAATGGAGTCGGAGAAAACGAGCCAATGCTGCTGCAGGTGGATCTGCATGCCGCGCTTGCCGTCCGTATAGATCTCCGTCCCGTCTTTCTCGCGAATATTGCGGGTAATCGCCGGGTCGGCGAACAGACTGTTCTCCATTTGCTCCGGCGTAATCAACGTATACGTAAAGCGAATACGGTTGATCTGCAAATCTTGATCAGGCAAATAAACATTGCCGTCAAGCGTATGATAACTATGCCCCGTTTCGGCCCAATGCGTTCCGAAGCCGACAAACGTGGCGATATCTTTCGCGGAAATATTGGCGTTTACCGCCTCATAGACGGACGACGTATTTTGCGAGAAAAGGAAAATATGCACTTCCTGGTTTTTCGTCATATCGAGCCAAATATTGTCTATGCTGTCGTCATCGTACAGTGCATCACCTTTGATCTGCAAAACCCCGCGCAGCACGTTCAACGGAATGCCGCTGTCAAAGCGGATTTCCACACCTTTGTCGTTTTTGCGGATCGTTTCCCAATCGTAATCCAGAACGTTGTTCAGCCTGAGCCCTTCGAAGGTCCGCTCTTTCCGCAACGTATTGTAGATCATTTCAAAAAAAGTCATGCCCGGATATAAAACGGTATGCTTATCGCCGCCAAAGTGCAGGATGATCCGCTGCGGAAAAATCAGATTGTCGATTTTCTCCTGCGTGCCGAATGTTTTCGTTTCGATATATTGGGTTTCTTTGATCGACTCAAAATGCGGCGTGCTGTATGCCAGCAAATAACTTTGCAGCAAACTGGTGCAAACGAGAACCGTGAGCAGAACGGTTTTTGCTTTCTCCATCACACCGCATCCTTCCCTTCGCGCCGAATCGGCAATACGAATGTGACTTTGGAACCTTCGTGCTCGTCCGATTCGATCGTGATCGTCCCGCCATGAGCGCGAATGATTTCCCGGGCAATAGACAGCCCCAAGCCGGTGCCGCCCATACTGCGCGATCTGGCTTTATCAACCCGGTAAAACCGGTCGAAGATTTTTCCCAGGTCCTTCTTGGGAATGCCGATTCCGGTATCCGCCACGGAAATCGCCACATGGTCGTTGTCGGCATAGGCCGCGCCGATCTCGATGATCCCTTCGTCAGGCGTATATTTGATCGCGTTCGACAGCAAATTGTCCAATACCTGATCGATCTGATCCGGGTCGAGCATCACTTTTGGCAAACGTTCGTCTATATTCAAGATGCATTCGATAGATTTTTGTCTTAATTGAAAAGAAAAGCGGTCCGCCACCTCTTCCAGCATATCCGGTATGGAAGTTGATTCCATGTGCAAAACCGCTTGCCTGGAGTCCAGCCTGGACAAATGCAGCAAGTCCGTCACCAGGCGGGTCATCCGTTCGGTCTCGTTGCTGGCTACGCGGATAAAGCGGCGCGCCAGCGTTTCATCTTCTAGCGCGCCGTCTTCCAGCGCTTCGAGATAGCTTTTAATCGTGGTAAGCGGCGTGCGCAGTTCATGGGACACGTTGGCGACGAATTCTTTGCGCGATTCTTCCAGCTTCTCCTGTTCGGTCACATCCTGCAACACCGCGATCGTTCCCGTTATGCCGCGCCCCCGGCGGCGGATCGGCGTAAACGTAACGCGCACCTTTAGCGGTTCTTCGCCCTTTTTTTGCTTCAGTTCGATCAGCGTCGTTTTCTCATTGCCCAGCACGTATTTGCCGATTTGTTCCTTGAACATGCCGAGCGCGTCGGCAATGTCGACGCCCATCAAGTCTTTTTCCTGCAGTTTCAGCATTTGCCTGGCCCGCTCGTTCGCAACGATTACTTTGCCGACATCGTCGGTCGCAATGACGCCGTCGCTCATATTGGCCAAAATCGACGAGAGCTTTTCCTTTTCTTCCTCATTCTGCGAAAGCGCTTCATTCAGCCGGCTCGTCATATGGTTGAACGCTTCGCCCAACTGCCCGATTTCGTCGTGTCCCACGACTTTCACCCGGCGCTTGAAGTCGCCTTCCGCCATCGCCGTAGCCTGCCGCGTGATCTCTTTAATCGGGTTTGTGATGGTGTGCGCCAGAATGATACCCAAAAACACGGTCAAAACAAGCGCAATGAGGGTGCCCGAAACCAAAATACTGTTAATCGCTTTAATGCGGTCGAACAAATCCTCCATCGAGGCAACCATGTAGACGGCGCCAATCACTTTGCCGCCGCCGCCGATCGGCATCGCGATCACTTTATAGCGGATCCCGGCGGAATCAACGATCGTTCCCGCATCCACGCGGATGCCTTGCAAAGCCCGGCTGACCTCGGTTCGCGTTGTTTTTTGCCCGACGAGGCCGCGGTTCTTCAAGGAAGTCGTACTTAAAATGATACCGTTTGAATCGATAATCTGAATTTCCGCTTTTCCGATCGTGTTCAAATTTTTGACCACGGAGTCGAGGTCTTCCCGATCGCTGTACACCGTGCCGTTGCCATTCTGATTGGCGGTCAAATAAGGTTCAACAAACTTGGTGAGCAGTTCGACCTGATTGTTTAGCGATTGGGAGAACGTGTTCTCGAAAGTGCTCTCCAACGTCTTGACGAAATAGACGCCGATCAACTGCATTGCAATCAGGATCAAGAGGACATAAATGATGATCAGGCGAACCTGTATAGTCTGAAAAAAGCGGACCTGCTGCATCCATTATAATCCTCCCGGTTTCGGATTGCGCATCATATAGCCGAGGCCTCTTCTCGTCATAATGTAATCGGGACGGCTCGGATCGTCTTCAATTTTTTCGCGCAACCGGCGAATCGTGACATCCACGGTGCGCATATCGCCAAGATATTCATAGCCCCAAACGGCTTGCAGCAAGTGCTCGCGAGTCATCACTTTGCCGCTGTTTTTGGCCAAATACTGGATCAATTCAAACTCGCGGTGCGTCAAATCAAGCGGGTTTCCGTTTTTATACACAACATACATTTCCCCGTCAACCAGCAGGCTCCCGATCCGGATGCCCTGGTCCGTCGCCGCTTCTTGCCGGGTTTGCAGCGTTTTCGTTTGTCTGCGCAGATGCGCCTTTACCCGCGCCAAAATCTCCCGCATGCTGAACGGTTTGGTCACATAATCGTCGGCGCCCATTTCCAAACCCAGCACTTTATCAAGTTCGGAGTCTTTCGCGGTCAGCATGATGATCGGCGTGTTCAGTTTTTGCCTGACTTCCCTGCATACGTCCATCCCGTCTTTAACCGGAAGCATCAAATCCAGCAAAATCAGATCGGGCTGTTCGGAAAAAGCCAATTCAACGGCCGTGCCGCCGTCAAAAGCGCAAATGACTTGATGGCCTTCCTTTTCCAGATTAAATTTTAATATATCCGCGATAGGTTGCTCGTCGTCAACGACCAAAATTTTCCCTTGCACGTCCATCACCACCGCTTTTCCCCGGTTTCTCCATGTTCCTTTCTTGTATTATACCAAAAAAATAGGCGTCATGCCGGAAATACCGGATGATGCCTTATTTTCCAGAAACATATGCCGTACTCTTCACCAATGCAAAAATTTCAACGGATTTTCCGCCGTGCCGTCAACATGCACTTCAAAATGGAGATGGACGCCGGTCGCGTCGCCGGTTGCGCCCATGACGCCGATCTTGTCGCCTTTTTCCACAATTTCGCCTGTCTTGACGGATATTTTGCTCAAGTGGGCGTAATAGGTTTGATAGCCATTCAGATGATCGATGATGATTAAATTTCCGTAGCTGGATCTCGCTCCGGCAAATATGACCTTGCCGTTGTCCGCAGCCATGATGTTGCGGTTGCTCGAGACGAGATCGACGCCTTTATGCACTGTGCCCCAGCGTTTGCCGAAACTGCTTGTCATCCTTGCCCCCACAATGGGCCAGGCAAAGCGCCCCGTTCCTTCACCGCGGATTACTTTCGTTCCTTTGATCGCAAAGGCGGGCACCGGTTCGCGCAAAACCTTTTCCCCGACCAAATCTTCTTTGATCATTTGCCCGTTGATTTTCGTGACGAGATACGTAACTTCTTTCAGGCCGTTCTTCCCGGGGCTCTTGATAATCACCTTGCCGTTGCGGATCGTAGGATCCAGTTTGTAATTCGTAACGTATTGGATTTCCTCTTGTTCCGTGTAGGTTTCCGTCGTTTTGACGCTTAGCGTCGGCTGATATACGGTAATATCGAGCACGTCGCCGGGTCTGATCATATCATCCACGATCCAGGGGTTGCGGTCATAGATCACTTGCGTATCTATGTCGAATTTGGCGGCGATGCAAGAAATGCAATCGCCCTTCTGCACGGTATATTTCATTGGGGCGACGCCGCCGGTTTCCAGTTTCCGCAAAACGTCTTGGGGTTCCGAAAGCTCGCCGGGATTGATGTCGACTTGCTTTAAGTCTACGGTTTGCGTGAACGCGACCGATTTCAGGACGGGAGTTGATTCCTGCGGGGAGTTTGCCGCGAGCGTGGATACTGTCATGCTGTTTTTCGCCGGAATGTAGCGGTTTTTGAGCGTTTCCAGAATGTGATTCGCCGTTTCTTTATCCTTAACAATCGCCACAACCTTGTTGTTCACTATGATTTGCACGCCTGTTGCCTGCGGCCGAATCAGGCGATCCAGGTTGGCCAACGCCGCTTCCGTATCGCTTTTTGCTTTGAAAGCCCTTTCGCTCACAAAACGGACCGGATCCACCTTAAGCTCCATATGTATGCCGGGATTGGCGGCCTGAATCTGGTTGTATTTTTGCGCCAGAAAATTCTCGACGCTTTGCCGGTCATCCACTACGCCAACTTCTTTGTCGCCGACAAAAACATGAAATACTTCGTACGTATTGGCTTGCACATATGAATTTCCCGAAATGGTTACAATCGTTAAGAAACCAACCGCTATAGCGCCTTTCAAAAGATGAGTTTTATAGGTGAAAGTCCATAGCTTTGCCTTGCGAATCGCCTCTTTTATTGCATCTTTCCTCTTAAAGATCCCCATGCCGATCTCCTTTGCGAACAGTCTTTTTGGCAGTCGTCCGGAAAAAACGGTGAGTTGCTGCACCACCCTTGCAAAAGGTGCGCTCTATAAGAGTACCATAGGCGGAATAGGCATTTCAATCTTTTAATAGTGAACAACTTTTAACAAGTGTCCTTCTCTCATGGAAAGATTGCACAAATTAATATTTTTTCAGGATTTCCGTTACCTGTTTATACTCCTCTTCCGTCAAAGATTTTTCCACTAATTGATTGATTTCGTCCAGTTCCTGTTCCGTCACGCCATCTTCCATCAAGCCGGAAATTTTCTGCATATCTTCAGGCGGCAGCTTGGATACAAGCAAGGAAAAGATTTTCATCTTGTCTTCGCTGGACATGCTGTCTTTCTTTTGCAGCAACTCCTCCGCGGAGATGAGCGTTTTTTCGCTTTCACTTTCGCTCGCGCTTTTAAGCCCGCCGCTGCCGAATACCGGCAGCGCATCATCCGCCGGGGCGTTATCGCTTGCCGCTTGGTCCGATTCTTGTACATTTCCCGCCAACGCCGACGATCCGTCGCGGTTTTCGCCGTCTATAGAAGGCGTATCCGCTTGTGCGGGGCCGTCCGCCGGTTGCGCAAACGAATCGTCTTTTGCCATATTATGCGGCTGCGCAGTCAAATGTGCCAAAAAATCCGATAATTCAAATTTTTGGACGCCCCTGGTCAAATTGAGCGACTGCAAGAACGAACCGGCATACCAATTGACCATGACATACGCCGTATACAAAGACACGCACGTTGCGACGACAGCCGATGCCATGATGGCCGTCAACCATTTCAAACCTCTCATCTGCAAACCTCTCTCCTGGCGATGAATTGTTTACACATACAAACAGTATTAACCCCAATGCCATCTGCCAATCATCAAGAGCAAAAAAAAGAAGTCCGGTTGGACTTCAGGCAAATCAAGCAGGTTTTTGGTTTGAAATTTACGCGTAAACAGGCGTAACCAAATTGGTCTGTTCGCGGTTTCTGCCGACCGAGAAGATCACAATCGGGATGCCGGTCAATTGCGAGACGCGCTCGACAAAATGTCTGGCATTGGCGGGCAGATCGTCAAGGGAGCGGGCGCCGGAAATATCTTCCTGCCAGCCCGGCAATTCCTCATAGACCGCTTCGCATTGCGCCAAAACTTTCAAATTGGCCGGATAATGTTCCAGAATTTGCTCGCCGTACTTGTAACCGGTGCAGATTTTCACCGTTTTCAGTCCTGTCAACACATCGAGCGAGTTCAGCGATAACCCGGTCAATCCGCTGACCCTGCGGGCATGACGGACAACGACGCTGTCGAACCAGCCGATGCGGCGCGGTCTGCCTGTGACGGTGCCGTATTCTTTGCCGCGCTCGCGAATATAATCGCCGGTTTCGTTTATTTGCTCCGTCGGGAACGGCCCGTCGCCCACCCTTGATGTGTAGGCTTTAGCCACACCGATGACGTGCTTAATCTTTGTCGGGCCCACGCCGGAACCGATGCAGACGCCGCCGGCGGATGGATTGGAAGATGTAACGAACGGATAGGTGCCCTGGTCGATGTCCAGCATGACGCCTTGCGCCCCTTCAAACAGGACGCGTTTGCCGGAGTCGATGGCTTCGTTTAAAAATACGGACGTTTCGGTTACGTAGGGGCGGATTTGCTCCGCATAACCCAAATATTCCTCGATGATCGCTTCCGCATCCAGCGCCTGGCCGCCATATACCTGTTCGATCACCTGGTTCTTGGCGGCGACCATCAGGCGCACTTTTCGGCTGAATTCTTCCGCGTCCAGCAAATCGGCCATGCGAATGCCGTTACGGGCGGCTTTGTCCATATAGCAAGGCCCGATGCCTTTTAAGGTTGTACCGATCTTGTCGGAGCCTTTCCGCTCTTCTTCCAACGAATCCAACAGCAGATGGTACGGCATGATCACATGGGCGCGATCGCTTATTTTCAACCGATCCGTGGAAAAGCCGTTTTCACGGACGTATTGGATTTCCTCTATCAAGGCTTTGGGATTCACAACCATCCCGTTGCCGATTACGCAGTATTTATCGCTGTAAAAAATTCCGGATGGGATCAGATTCACCTTATACTTTTTATCGTTGATAAGAATCGTATGCCCCGCATTGTTGCCGCCTTGGTAACGGGCAACCACATCGGCGGATTCGGCCAAAAAGTCGGTGATTTTGCCTTTCCCTTCGTCTCCCCACTGAGTACCTACGACAACGACTGTAGACATCAGCTTTCCCTCCATGGATGTTCGCGGACATCCTCTATATTTGCCTTTTCTCCAATAATAAAGCCTGAAAGCGGCATTATCAGTGTAGCAGGTTGCCGGAACGGAGTCAATTAAAAACGAACAATTTAGGCCTTAAGACAAAAATTGTTCGTAAATTATCCGTCTTCAGGACACCTGGTTTGCTGACGGCAGATCGTGATGGGTGCGGTCGAGACTGACGAATTTGTTGTAGTTTTTCAAAAACACCAACTCAACCGTCCCGACCGGACCGTTGCGCTGCTTGGCAACGATGATCTCGATAATGTTCTTTTTCTCCGAATCCTGATTGTAATAATCATCGCGGTATAAAAACGCAACGATATCGGCGTCTTGTTCGATCGATCCCGACTCGCGCAGATCGGACAGCAGCGGGCGCTTGTCCTGCCGCTGTTCCACGCTGCGGCTCAACTGCGACAACGCGATGACCGGCACTTCCAACTCCCGCGCGATCGCTTTCAACGTCCGGGAAATTTCCGAGACTTCCTGCTGCCTGTTCTCGCTATTCTTGCTGCGGCCCTGAATCAACTGCAGGTAATCGATCAATACGAGGCCCAGGCCCTTCTCTTTCTTCAAGCGGCGGCATTTGGCGCGAATCTCGGACACCGTGATGGTGGGCGAGTCGTCGATATAAAAATTCGCCTCGGACAGCGTACTGATCGCCATGGTGAGCTTCTCCCAATCGTCCGCCTCCAGTTTGCCGGTGCGCATGCGTCCCGCGTCAACGTTCGCCTCGGCGCAAAGCAGGCGCTGCACCAATTGCGAAGCCGCCATCTCGAGACTGAAAATCGCCACCGTTTCTTTTGCCCGCACGCTGACATTTTGCGCGACGTTCAGGGCGAACGCCGTTTTCCCTACGGACGGGCGCGCGGCAACGATGATCAGATCGGATTTCTGGAAACCGGACGTCATTTTGTCGAGATCGGGAAAACCGGACGGAATGCCCGTCGTGCCCCCTTTATGGTTGTACAGAAACTCGACGCGTTCAAAGACGTCCATCAGCACCTCGCGGATGGAAACAAATCCTTTAGCCGTCCGCCGCCCGGAAATCTCCATGATGCGCCGTTCGGCTTCATCGATCAGTTCGCCTACGTCTTCGCCGCCGGAATAACCGGTGCTCGCAATTTGCGTGGCGGTGCGAATGAGCCGCCTGAGCAACGATTTCTCCGCGACCACCTGCGCGTAAAAATCGGCGTTGGCCGCGGTCGGCACGGAATTCGCCAGATCGGCGAGATAGCTTACTCCGCCTACCTCATCCAGCAATCCTTTATCCTGCAGCCGGCTTGTCAACGTGACCAGATCGACCGGTTCGTTGTCTTCCGCAAGGCTTGCGATCGCCGCGAATATTTTCTGGTGTCCGACCTTGTAAAAGTCCTCCGGATTCAGGTGTTCCATCACCGCGGGCAGCACTTGCCCGTCAAGCAAAATCGCGCCCAACACCGCTTGCTCCGCTTCCAGGTTTTGCGGCGGAACGCGGTCAAACATCATATCGCCGTTCATCAAGAGATCACGCTTCCCCGACGTTTACTTTCAATTCCGCCTTCACTTCCGGATGCAGCTTGATGTGTACAATCGTGGTGCCCAGCGTGCGAATCGGATCATCCAGCATGATTTTCCGTTTATCGATATGCACGCCCTTCTTTTCCAGTTCTTCGGCAATGTGCTTGCTCGTAATCGATCCGAACAATCTGCCGCCTTCCCCCGCCTTGGCCGTCAACTCCAAAACAGTCGCTTCCAGCTTTTTCGCCAACTCCTGGCATTTTTGCTTTTCGTGATCTTTCTTTTTCTTTTCCGCGGCTTTTTGCTGTTCAAGCTGCTTTACATTGCCTTCGGAAGCCGGTGCCGCCGCTTTTTGTGGGAATAAAAAGTTCCGGGCGTATCCTTCCGCCACTTCCTTCACTTCGCCTTTTTTCCCTTGGCCTTTCACATCTTTCAGGAAAACCACTTTCATTGGAACAACCCCTCTTCCTTGTACATTTCGTCCAGCACTTCGCGCAGCCTGCTCTCCGCGTCAGCCAGCGTGCCTTCTATTTGCGTGGCGGCATTGGTTAAATGGCCGCCGCCGTCGAGCTTTTCCATGACGACCTGCACATTGATTTGGCCGAGCGATCTGGCGCTGATGCCGATTAAGCCGTCCAACCGCTCGCTAATGACGAAGGAAGCCATGATGTCGTTCATATTTAAAAGCGTATCAGCCACTTGCGCAATCAACAACTGGGAATATTTGCGGTTCGGCTCGGCTACGGCGATGATAATATGATCGTACACGATTTTGGCATGCTTGATGATCTCCGCCTTTTTCATGTATTGGTCCAAATCTTCCTTCAGCATTTTCTGGATCAATACCGAGTCGGCGCCGTTTCGGCGCAGGAAGGAAGCCGCTTCGAACGTTCTCGATCCGGTGCGCAGCGAGAAACTTTTCGTATCGACCACAATGCCGGCGAGCATCGCTGTCGCTTCCAGCGCATCCATGCTGATCCGGTCATCGATATATTGCAAGAGCTCCGTAACCAGTTCGCAGGTCGACGAAGCATACGGTTCCATGTAAACGAGCATCGCCTCATTGATGAATTCTTCGCCGCGCCGGTGATGGTCGACGACCACTTTGCGGTGGGACAGTTGCAAAATTTTCGGTTCCGAAACAAGCGAAGCTTTGTGCGTATCCACGACGACGATCAAGGACTGTGGCGTTGTGATTTGGATCCCGTGATCGGGAGTAATGAACCATTTGTGCAATTCGTCATGCTCGCGAATTTCCTCCATCAGCTTGTAGATGGACGGATTGACATCATCAAGCACAATGTAGCCTTCTTTCCCCGTGGCATGCGCCGCCTTCAACACGCCGATGGCCGCGCCGATGGCGTCCATGTCCGGGATGCGGTGCCCCATGATGATGACTTTGTCGCTTTCGCGGATCAGATCGCGCAGCGCGTGCGAAATAACCCGGGCCCGCACGCGGGTCCGTTTTTCGACAGCATTCGAGCGGCCGCCGTAAAAGGTTATTTTTTGCCCCCACTTGACCGCCACCTGATCGCCGCCGCGCCCAAGCGCGATATCCAGGCTTGAATGGGCGAGCTCACCCAATTCGACAAATCCGTCCACGCCGGCGCCGATCCCGATGCTGACCGTCAGCGGCAGCCTGTTTTCGCTAGTCAGATCGCGGACGTCGTCCAGGATGTCAAAACGCGAACGTTCCAGTTGCGTGAGCGCTTTTTTATCCATGATCGTGAAAAATTTGTCGTTGGAAATTCTGCGCAAATACAAGTTGAACCGATTCGCCCAATCGGTAATTTCGCCCACGGCTTTCGCGAGTATGATGCTGCGCGCCTGATCGTCCAAACCTTGCGTCGCTTCTTCCAGGTTATCCAGCATCACAATGCCGAGCGCCGGACGCTCATCGTCATATTGCTTTTGCAGCTTGGCAAACTCCGTGACGTCGCTTACAAATAACAGCCGCTCTTCGTTCTTTACCGTTATTTGCAGCGTTCGCTTGCCGATTTCGACTTCGATCTTGTCGTCTTTTTCTTTGCGGTTTTTAAGATCGGGAAAAATATCGTACAGATGCGTTCCGATTAGCGACTCCCGATCCAACATTTTTGCGATGAACGGATTATGCCACTCGATCGTGCGCTCTTCGCTAAACAGGACAATGCCGAGCGGCAGCTCCTGAATGACCTCATTGCCCGCTTTTTTGATCCGATAGGTCAGCGTTGCTATATATTTTTGCAAATCTTTGCGGAAGGCCCGCTCCGCGGCCAGCGTATAATACGCCACACCGCCGCAAAGCAGCAAGCCGATTGCGCCGATTTCCCATTGGTAAATGAACAGGATGACAATAAGCAACAGCAGCAATACGAATCCCCAAACGATGTGCCATCCGTGCCATCGGTTGAGCAAAAACTTTGGCATACGCATTCGCCCCTAGATTTGGTTTTTCATGCGCTTGCGAATATTCAGAGCAACGTCAGCCAGCCCCAGCATGCTGATCGGATAGGAGAAAAACAACGCGATCACGATTCCCACGATCGGCAGCGCCCTGTTCCACCTTTTAAAGGCGGCAAAATAAAACAGAAACGAAATTCCCTGCACGACAAAGGCGAGGTTCAGCAATGGCAGCAAATTGAGCAGGATAACCGCCCAGACGGATTGTGCCGACGGCGCCACAAACAAAGAGGCGCCCAGGGCGATCAGATAGTACCAAACAAACGATTTGGGCAGCATCCAATTTTGGACCGGGGGCAGCCCTTTGATGTTCATGCCGTAACGGTTCAAAACCGCCCGCGCAAGCCAGTGCGTGAACAGTACGAGCAAAAACGAACAAACGATGATGTAATAGGGAATCTCATTCGCCATCGTTTCCACCGTTTGCCGGATCAATTCCGCATCAAGCGTGTTTGCGGCCATCGTGTTGAACAGATCGAAAAATTGCCGCAGCGAGTTCTTGTACATTTGAGGAATATTCAAGCCGAACAGGGATGCGCCCAGAAACACCAGCAATGTCTCGGCTATCAGCGTAACGGTTCCTACGGTAATGACCGCGCCGGCTGAAGCTCCCGCTTTATACTGCCGCCCCATCATTCCGGAGGCGATCAGAAAAAACACCGATACCGCGGCGATTGCGACGCCCGCTCCGCCGGCAAAAGCAATTGCGATTGCCAAGGCGATTGCGTAAACGATAAAGAATCGGTTCGCGTTTTGCCTGACGTAGAGAATCGTAACCGGAAGCATGATAAACAGGACCGTTACGGCGCCCATCATGGTTAATACGGATAGCAAAATCGCCAGGTAGATGCTTCCCCACAAAGCGGCTTCCCGGTTAAATATAGACAAAAGAAAAACCCCTCGACATTCATTTGCGGTAAAAATTAGCGAAAAGACTACAAACACGATTATACCACAAATGGGCCTGAACGGAATAAAAGCATGCGAGGGCAGTTTACGCGCCCCGCTTTTTGGCATGAAAAAACAGCCCGGGAAAGCCCCAGGCTGTTCGCTTCATTGCAATTATTCCGTCGTGTACGGCAGCAAAGCAATTTGCCGCGCGCGTTTGATCGCGATCGTCAGCATGCGTTGATACTTGGCGCTTGTGCCGGTTACACGGCGGGGCAAAATCTTGCCGCGCTCGCTGATAAATTTGCGCAGCAAATCGACATCTTTATAATCGATATATTGGATTTTGTTAACCGTGAAATAGCACACTTTCCGGCGTTTGCCGCGGCCGCCCCGGCGCGGTGGTCTTTTGTCGCCGCCGTCTTCGCGTACCGGTCTTTTCGCATCACTCATCGTACATTGCTCCTTTCGTGCAAACTGGAGTTCTTTTAAAACGGCAGGTCATCATCTGAGATATCGATCGGTTTTCCATCGTCGGAGAAAGGATCGGTTTGTTGAGCCGAATTGCCTGGACCGGCAACGTTGCTTCTTCCGGATGCAAATCCGTCATCGCGGCTTCTTCCGGAATCGAAACCGTTATCGCGGTTGCCCGAATTCGCCGATTCCAAAAACCGGACGTTATCCGCAACAACCTCGGTTACGTATACTTTGCGTCCTTCATTATTTTCATAGTTGCGCACCTGAATGCGGCCTTCGACCGCAGTCAACCGACCTTTGCGCAAATAATTTGCGCAGGTTTCGGCGAGCTGCCGCCAAACCACGATATTGATGAAATCCGCTTCGCGTTCGCCCTGGCTGTTGCTGAACGGTCGATCCACCGCCAGCGTAAAATTGGTGACGGCTACACCGGATGGTGTGTACCGAAGCTCGGGATCTCTCGTCAATCTTCCGATCAGAATCACTCGGTTCAACACTTGATTTTCCCTCCCCGCATGGGATTACGCAACTTACGCCACGACGTCTTGGACGATAATGTGGCGGATAATTTCGTCGCTGATTTTCAGCAAGCGGTCCAGTTCTTTCACAACTTCCGGACCGGCCGTGAAATTTACAACCACGTAAATTCCATCCCGGAACTTCTTGATCTCATACGCAAGGCGGCGTTTGCCAAGCACTTCATTCTTCGTTACTTCGCCGTTTCCGCCGGTGATGATGCCTTGTACTTTCTCAACCGTCGCGTCGATTGCCTCCTGTTCGATATCGGAGCGAATAATGTACATGACTTCATATTTGCGCATCGAAAATTCACCTCCTTTTGGACTAAACGGCCCTCCTGACGGAGAGCAAGGAGCAAGCATGTTACTCGCACCATAATAATATAGCAAACCGGTGATACTTTTACAACCTTGCGCGACCACTCGGTTAAAATGTTACCAAAAAAGCGCCATCGAGGGTTGCCCTTAAAGGACGGTGAATTGGCTTTGCGGCCATTATCGGCCTTCCCGCGCTGAAGGTGTTACTTCTTAGGCGGCGCAACATCGAGGCCGATCCTTTGCTCGCGATATTCCTGCGGCGTCACGCCATAATGCTTTTTGAACACATGAATAAACGAATGGGCCCGCTGATACCCCACCATTTCCGCGATTTCATATATTTTGTGCGACGTGTGCGCGAGCAGGTAGCTGGCCATTTCCATCCGGTATTGATAAACAAAATCGCTCAGTTTTTGTCCGGTTTCCGATTTATATATTTTGGAAATGTAGACGGGATGCATATGCACGTGATCGGCAATAGCCTGCAGCGAAACATCCTTGGCGAGATTTTGCTCGACAAACTCCCGCACCTCGTGAATAATACGCTTTCTGGAATCCTTTGTTTCCTGATCCATATGGTCTTTCAGATGATTTAACACGCGCATGGACCATTTTTCCAGCTGTTCAAGGGAACGAAACGGGTATTCCTGAAACCAGTTGTCATTGGCCAAGCCGGTTACGGAAGACAAGGAAAGCCCGTTCTTGTGCGTAATATGGGCAAAGGCCGCGGAAATCGCGAAAAAAACCTCCAGCGGCAATTCGACGGACTGCGTTCCTTTTTCGCCCAGTTCTTTAAAGATCTGCTTCAATTTGCCGACAGAGTCGTCCCACCGTCCCGCCTCCAGCAACTGGGTGAGCGTCGGAAGCTCATACAAGCTGTTCAATGTTTGGATTTCAACCTGTTCCATCTCGTCGCTGACGGTCATGATCAATTCATGTTCATTGCCGATATGCTGCCGCATTGCCGAGATGCAACTGTTATACATTTTGACGATATCTCGCGGGAAAAAACCCTCTCTGCTAAGCGAGATGGATATATTCCCCTTCAAATAATTTTTTACGGCTGCTTGCAATTGGGTCGAAGCCCGCTGCAGCTCATGGCGAACGTTCAGATTTCCCCGGCCGCTGTCCGGATTGGGCGAAAGCAAGAACACCAAATAATCATGGGCGTCTTTGCAATGCCATACGAGAAAGTTCCCGCCAAAAATTTCCTCGGCAATATTGCCGATCGCATATTCGATTAAAGAACGATTATGAAAATCATAATCGGTAAAATCGTTATCCAGGCGAATCATCATCAGGGTGCACGTCTCGTTCAGGGAAAACCGGAGTTCCAACAACCGCAATTTTTCCCGCAGTGTCGTTTCCGCATACTGCCGCCCTTTAAGCAAGTCATCCAGCAAATTGCCCCGCAAAAGGGGGAGGTTCTCCCGCAACGTCTGTTCAATTCTCTGCTGGGATACCCGTTCTTCCCATTCCAAGCGCAAGTCGGCGATTACTTTTGCCACCACGTTCAAGAGATTTTCCACCGTGACCGGCTTTAAAATATAATCGTCCACCCCCTGTCTGATCGCTTCCTGGGCGTAGGCGAATTCCGCATGGCCCGACAGTAAAACGCATTTAATCGCTTTCCACCGTTTTCCGATTTCCCGAATCAGATCCAAACCGCTTATTCCCGGCATTTGAATATCGGTAATGACGATATCCATATGGTTGACGGACAGGATGTTCAACGCTTCTTCGCCGGAATACGCCGTATGCACGCCTTCGACGCCCATGCTCGGCCAGTCGATTGTGTTGGCCAGGCGGTCGACAACATGCGGTTCATCGTCTACAATCAGCAACTGGATCATGGCGAGATCACCATTCCGCTACCGAGCCGTCCGAATGCCGCCACACCGGATTTTTCCAGTTGTGGCCTCGCAAGGCTCGTTCTTTCACATATTCTTCATTGATCTCGACGCCGAGGCCGGGACCGTCGGGAATTTTCACATAACCGTCGACATAAGCAAAAACCGAGCGATCCAAAACATAATCCAGCAGATCATTGTCCTGATTGTAATGAATGCCTAAGCTTTGCTCTTGTATAAAAGCATTGTACGAAACGGCGTCAACTTGCAGACAAGCGGCCAGGGCGATCGGCCCAAGCGGGCAATGCGGCGCCAGGGCGACATCATAAGCTTCCGCCATCGCCGCGATTTTTCGCACTTCGGTGATTCCGCCGGCATGCGACAGATCGGGCTGAATAATATCGACCCAACCGCTTGCCAAAACGCGTTTGAAGTCCCAGCGCGAATACATGCGCTCGCCTGTCGCGATCGGGATGCCGGCTTGCCCGGCAATTTCCCGCAAGGCATCGTTTTGTTCGGGTAAAACCGGCTCCTCAATGAACATGGGGCGATAAGGCTTGAGTTCGCGCGCCAAAATTTTCGCCATCGGCTTATGCACGCGGCCGTGGAAATCCACGCCGATGCCGAGATCTTTTCCGACCTTTTCGCGAATGGCGGCAATTCTGGCTACGGCGCGATCAATTTTTTCGTAGCTGTCAATGATCTGCATCTCTTCCGTCGCGTTCATTTTCACCGCCGTAAACCCGGCCTCCGCCGCTTTTTGCGCAGCTTCTCCGACATCGCTCGGCCGGTCGCCGCCGATCCACGTATAAACGCGAATGCGATCGCGGCACGATCCGCCCAGCAGTTGATGCACCGGCGCTCCATGGTATTTGCCCTTAATATCCCACAAAGCCTGATCGATGCCGGCAATGGCGCTCATCAGGATTGGACCGCCCCGGTAGAAGCCGCCCCGGTACAGAACGTTCCAATGGTCTTCAATATTCAACGGGTTTTTGCCGACCAAATATTGCATCAATTCCGCTACAGCGGCGGCAACTGTAGCCGCTCTGCCCTCAATTACCGGCTCCCCCCAGCCGCAAATTCCTTCGTCGGTGCTTATTTTCAAAAACAGCCATCTTGGCGGCACCAAATATAAATCAAAGTCCGTTATTTTCACCGAAGTTGCCTCCTTGTGCTAGTTGCGGGCCCTAGTTGCGGGCTGCGGACGATTCCTCTTTGTCTTCGATTGAGTTGCGATCCGACTTTATTGTTCTTTTTTCCATCTTATGATGACTTTCAAACCATTGTTTGGCGAAAGCGCGAAATGAAGCCCCGATCCCTCGCCAAATTGGTGAATGAGCCGCTGCTGCACATTCCATAAACCGCAGCCTATTTCTTCGCCCTTTGTTTGCGCAATCCCGGCTTGAAGCGCTTGGATCTTCTCTTTTGTCATGCGGCCGCCGTTGTCCTCCACGCTGATTTGCACGAAATCGTCTTTGATTTCGCCGGATATGGCGATTAAGCCTTTGGCATTTTTTTTCTCCAAACCGTGGATCACGGCATTTTCCACGATCGGTTGCAAAAGCAGCCGGGGGATTCGCATAGCCTGCAATCGCTCGGGAACATGGATCTCATAATGGATGCGTTCCATGCGCAAATTTTGAATGGTTAAATAGTTTTCAATCATGGACAGCTCATCCCGAACGGGCACAAGCTGATTTTCCACGCGCGTCGTATAGCGGTAATACTCCGCCAGACTATGCGCCATGGCCACCGCCGATTCTTTGTCATCCAGCTCCACGGAATTAATAATAAAAAACAAGCTATTGTAAAGGAAATGAGGATTGATTTGCGATTGCAGCTGTTTCAGCGTCGCATCCCGCGAGCGGATTTTCTCCTCATACACTTTTTCAATCAATTGCTGGATTTGTTCCGCCATATCGTTAAACTGGTCGATCAAAAATAAAAATTCGTTTTTCGGCTTGTACTGAATTCTTGACGAGAAATCGCCGCGCTTTAGTTTTTGCACATTTCGGATTAGCATCCGGATCGGAATCTGCACGTGCCGATACAGCAAATAAACGGCCAGAATGCTCATTGCCAGCAATAATGCGATCGATCCGTAAAATAGATTGCGGCTTTTGGTAATCGGCGACAAAATCTGTTTCAGCGGAGTTACATTAACCAAATACCAATCCAAAGTCTGCAACTTCACATATTGGAATAAATATTTATCCTCCCCAATTGTGATGACCTGGTTTTCCCGATTGTTGGCCAATGCGGCTTTTACTTCGGGAATAATTTCGGCGATTTGCGTCAACTCGGTATTTTCAGCCGTAATGGGCGCGAACCCTTCATGAAATAAAAACAGATGCCCTACCATGCCTTCGCGGAACGATCGCAGCATGGCCCGGATATTTTCATCGGAGAAACGGACTTCAATCACCGCGCTGATGTCGGACAACGCCTTCGCCCATCCCGGTTCGACAAATTGCCTGACAAAGCTGTAACTTGCTTTGCCGTTATTCGCAACTTGTTGATATGTCCAATTACGCATCAATTGCGTTTGCATCCGCAGCGGATCGTAATTTACAAACATATTGGAAGAGATCGCTTGCTTGCTCCGCGGCAAATAGATCGTCAATATATTGGTCCATGCGCTGGACACGCTTTGCAGGCTCAATTTGTTTCTGATGCTTGAGAGGTTGCTGTAATATTGAAACGGCTCGGCGGGCGGTTTATCGAGAAAACTCCGGACAAAAGGGTCGTTTACCAAAATAATGGGGAACATGGACAACTCTTCCGTACGGGAATCTATTTGCCCGGCGAAAAAAGAAATCCGGTTCAGGTTGGAGATCTGCAGTTCATTGTTTAGCACATTTACGCTTACCTTATTGGAAAAACCGTAAAGCACCACGATAGGGAATAGCAGAAGAATAATCAGAATCACGATCCTGCTGAATATATTCATCTTCCCCAAGCCGATCGCCCCCATTATTTCCAACTATGAAAGGCTACACCGCTTCTGTCAATCCCGGATACGATCTTTTTGATCCGGCAAATGTTGGTCAGCCCTTGACCGCTCCGGCCGCCAAACCGCTGATTACATAGCGCTGCGCAATCAGTGCGATCAGCAACACCGGCAGTGTGATGATGCATGCGGCCGCCATCAGCGCCCCCCAATTGATTTCGGAATACGAAATAAAGTTGAAAATGGCGACAGGCAACGTTTTCGTTTTGTCACCGGCCAGAATGATGGAAAACATAAAATTGTTCCACGAAAAAATATAGGACAGCAAAGACGAAGTAATAATGCCCGGTCCGGAAATCGGCAGTATGATGCGCGTAAACACCTGCGTCAACGTGCATCCGTCGATCAGCCCGGCTTCCTCGATTTCATGCGGCATGCCTTCAAAAAACGGAATCATGATCCAGATAATGAACGGCAAGCCAACAAGCATATGGCTTAGGATCAAGGCGGCAAACGTATCCACCAGATGAACCTTGGTAAACAGAATAAACCAGGGAATCAAAAACGTGATGCCGGGAATGATTCGCGCTATCAGAATAACGACGCTTAAGCGGTGCATCCCGTATTTGGAAATGCCATATGCCGCGGGAACGCCCAAAATCAAAGCGCCCAACGTGGAGCCGACGGCAACGACAAAACTGTTCCAGATAAATTGAAAGAAGTTATATTGCCCGAATACCTCCGTATAATTGCTTACGGTCGGCTTGAAAATCCAGAAATTCTCGGTCGACATGATTTGCGCCTGGGTTTTCAAGGAAGCAAGCAGCATCCAAATCAATGGAAACATGAAAATCAACAATACGGCAACGACGGCGGCCCAAAACAGGACGCTGTTCCATTTCTTTTTCATAATCTGGCCTCCATTCGTTTCCGGAACGCAATCATCAACAAGGTAAAGCCCAATACGATGGCAAAAAAGACTACGAGCAGCGCGGAGGCATAACCCAGCTTAAAGTATTGGAAACCGACCACATATGTGTAAAGGTTCAGCGTTTCCGAGGCATAATTGGGACCGCCTTGCGTTGTTGCATAAATCGTGTCGAATTGCTTGAGCACGTCGATCAAGCGCAGCATTACGGCGACCAGAATCGTCGGCTTCAGCAAGGGCAGCGTAATATAGTAAATTTTTTGCCAACGTGTCGCGCCATCGACATCGGCGGCCTCGTAAGGATCCGAAGGCAAAGTGGACATGCCGGCCATCACAATCAGCGTGATCATCGGCGTCCATTGCCAGATATCGATAATGACCAGCGACGGGATGACTTGCGCCTTCGAGCCGAGCCAGAGCAGCGGGTGAAGACCAAGCGATTTTAACAGGACATTGGCGGCCCCGATCGTCGGTTCATAGATTAGCATCCAGACCAGACCCATCGCCACCGGGGTAGCCACCATCGGCAACAGAAACAGTGTTTT
>DASVDB010000139.1 GCA_036381315.1 Bacilli bacterium
ATTCCCCGTAGTTGTTTTTGTCCATGACTTCGATCCGGTCGCGCAGGCCCGCAAAAAACTTGAATTTGATGTCCTTTTCCGCGTCGCTGTTATTCAACTGGAATTCGTTGACTTCGATGATGGCCATGCGCAAATGCGGCAAATGAGATTTGTAACGCTTATAGATCTGCGCGATGTCATAGGCGGACCCACCGCTCAAGCTGAAATTGAAAATGCGCCTGACATCAAGCCCCGCATATTGCGCGAGCAAATCGGGCCGCAGCGCATCCATTCCTTCGGAATCGCCGAAAATGGCAATGTCGATCCGTTCCTCATCCGCCTGGGCGAAGGAAGCGTCCAATTCCGCGATTTGGCCCAGAAAACCGGGCGAATAGCCATAGGTGCGCACATTCCGGAACACAAAAATTTCCGCCAACGCGATGAGGACGACAAAAAACAGGAAACCCCAACCGGCGTAACGGATTGGACGGCGTATCTTCCACTGGCGGCGACTCTTCCGCTCTTGCTCAAAATTGGAAGTAGATGAACGCATACGTTTCCCCCTTCATGAAGTAGATGACGACAAGCGCGAGCGCCGCGTATACGGCCCCCCGGAAAGGGGCGGGGAAAAGATGCCACACGATTCCGGATATGCGCTCGGCATGGCGAATCACATATTCAAACAGATGCAGCAAAAACAATCCGGCGATCCAGATCATTTGCGGGCTGGCATAAAATGCGCCCCAATCCACATGCAGCATGTTTCGGGTCATGGCAACCGCGCTGTGGAAGCTTGGCGCCCGGAAAAACACCCACGTCCACATCGTAATGTGAAAAAATACAAATACGGCGGCAATTCTGTATAACATTGCGGAACGTACAGCGGCAATGAAGCGCCAGCGATTCAAATAGAGCGTCCACTTGTGAAAAATAAGCAAAAGGCCGTGCACCGCTCCCCAAATGACAAATGTCCACATCGCGCCATGCCACAAGCCGGAAATCACCATCGCCGCAAACAGATTGAACTGCGTGCGCCACCAGCCCCGCCGATTGCCGCCGAGGCTGATATATATATAATCTTTGATCCAACGGGACAACGAAATGTGCCAGCGCCGCCAAAATTCGCCCGGATTGCCGCTTATGTACGGAGAGTCGAAATTGATGATCAGTTTGACGCCCAGTATATAGCCAAGTCCAAGCGCCATGTCGCTGTACGCGGAAAAGTCATAATAGATTTGGTAGCCGAAAGCGAACGCCGCCGTCCAGGCGTCTATGGGCGAGAGCGTGTCCGCATGGGCGAACAGCCGGTCGGCCACTTGCGCCAACGTATCCGCCAGCACGACCTTTTTGATGACGCCGATAAACGCCAAATACATTCCGTATTTGATTTCCTGCCAGCGCACCCGCTTCCGCTCGATTTCATACAGCTGGGGCATCAATTCGTTCCCGCGCAAGATCGGGCCGGCCACCAGCTGGGGAAAAAGCGATATGTACACCCAGAAGTGCAAAAGCGTTTTGGGCGGTTCCATCGTACCGCGCCGCACGTCGATTATATAGGAAATAAGCTGGAACGTGTAAAAGGAAATGCCGGCAGGGAGGATGATCGAATGCGCCAGGTCGGCACGCACGCCGAGCGGAAGGCCGGTTACAGCCTGCCAGGTGTTCAGAAAAAAGAACGTATATTTGAAAAAGGCCAAATTCAGCAAGTTGACGGCGACACCGACCCAAAACACCCAGGCCAGGCGCGGCTTACGCAGCAGTTTCACCGTAATAAAAGAAATCATCGTGACCAGCAGAAATATGGACGTCGGGCCAATCCCGGCATATCCGTAAAAGATTAAATTCGCTATGGCCAAAATGGCGAGCCGGCCTTTTTTAAACACATAATAGGGGGCTAAGAGCGCCAGAAAAAAAAACAGAAATTGCGGGGAATGAAACACCATGGACTGTCCGGTGCCCCAAGCAAATGGGAACCAACTGCCAAAGTCGGCGGATAAGATGCTGTGGCTCATCGATCTACCCCGTTCATCATTTTTCAACCGTTAACACAACTTTACTAAATTTAGCCTGACGCATGCAAATTGCGCGCGGGGCCACGACAACGCGAAAAACCGTCCGGATGCCCGGACGGCCCTTAGTGGGCAAACCCAACCGTTTGCGCGTGTTGAGGGTGCCATATCTTTACTTGAAGCGCGTGCGCGATTGCGGCGTCGTGACCATGCGGTGAAACAAATTCAGGAGCGGTTTGCGCCGCTTGCCGAACATGCTGATCGCTTCCGCGCCGACTTCCAGCACAACCAGAATGATGAGCGTCAAAGCGACCGCGATCCATTGGGACGCTTGCGAAAGCGCCACGGCGAACAAGCCGAACACAATGGAAACGCCGTAAATTACCAGCACCGTCTGCCGATGGCTTAGACCCAATTTCAACAGGCAATGGTGCAAATGGCCCTTGTCCGCCTTGAAAATCGGCTTCTTGTTCAATCGGCGGCGAATGATCGCAAACAACGTATCGTAAATCGGCACGCCGCTAATCAACACCGGCACGATAAACGACACCAGGGTAGCTTGCTTAAACCCGAGTATGGACAATGTGGCGATGCTGAATCCGAGAAACAGCGCCCCGGTATCGCCCATGAAGATTTTCGCCGGATGAAAATTGAAAAACAAAAAGCCAATAATGCTGCCAAGCAGGATCGAACAAAGCAAAATGACAGTGATATTGCCCATCAGCGCGGCAAGCACCAAAATCGTCGCCGTCGAGATGGCGGAGACTCCGGCCGCCAAACCGTCCAGGCCGTCAATCAAATTGATCGCGTTGGTGACGCCAACGATCCAGAAAATCGTAAGCGGGATGCTGAGCCAGTCCAAATTGAGCGTCGTATGGCCGAACGGGACGTTCACCAGGTTTACTTTTAAACCAAAGGCGACAACGACGCAAGCGGCCAAAATAATCCCAAGCAGCTTCCATTTCGGGGAAATGTCAAAGCGATCGTCCAGCGCGCCCGTCAGGGCAATCACGGCGCCGCCGATCAACAATCCCCAGGCGGCCTCGGCTTTGATCGCGTCGAGCACCGGCGTGACTACGATAAAGCCGCCGGCAAACGCCGCAAAAATCGCCAAACCGCCCAAACGAGGCATAATTCGCGTATGTACTTTGCGCTCGTTAGGCTTATCCACAGCCTTGACCCAAACCGCGAACTGTTTGATGAACGGTGTGAGACACACCGACAAAATCAACGATAAAACAAATCCAAGGATATATAAAACCAACATCGCCCGCACTTCCACTCCTTTTGTCTATACGCCAGACAAATTATACGCCGAACGATTCGGAAACGCCACGAACGTTTCCACGAGTTTTCATACCATTTTCATGCCATTTTCATGAATTTTCACTTGTTTTTCGTGTTGATTTTATTATTATTGCTTTTTCTCGTGTTCGCGTATTACTTTCCATGCGAATTTCGGCAAAACAAGCATCCGTCTGTAGCGCGCCGGCTCTTGCAGCAAACGGTAAAACCACTCGAGCCGCATGCGTTGAAACAATATCGGCGCCCGTTTCAATTTGCCGGAGACAACGTCGAAACTTCCGCCGATTCCCATCATGAGCGGCACGCCAAGCTTTTCCTTATGTTTGGCGATCCACGGGTCCTGATTGTTCATGGCTCTGCCCACAAACAACATGTGCGGCGCGGCGGCGCGAATTTGCGCGATGACTTCTTCATCCTGCCGCTCGGTAAAATAGCCGTCCCTTGCGCCGACAATTTGCAGCGCCGGGAATTTGCCGCGCAATTGCTCCGCGGCCGCCGCGATCACTTCCGCTGAAGCGCCTAACAGGAATACTTTCCAATTACGCCTGTTACCGATCTCCAGCAGCCGATGCATCAGATCAAAACCCGCCACCCGTTCGGCGACCGGATTGCCGAATCGCGCGGCGGCCCATACGACTCCTGCGCCATCGGGCACTACCAGGTCCGCGCTTTGCATGACCGCCATGAACTGCGGACTTTCCAACGCTTGCATCACCATGATCGGATTGCCGGTGATCACATGGTAAGGCTTGCCCGCGGCGATTTTTTCACACAGTAGGTTGACCGTATCCTGCATGTCCAATTTGCAGAAGGGGATGCCGAATATGTTGACTACGGGTACGGGCAATCCACCCACCACCTTCATTATATACGTAAAAGCTCAAGCAATTGTTGCGCCGGAATGCGCGATTGCGCCCGCATTGCCGCAATGGCGCCCTGTTTTTCTTTCCGCCAGGAAGCGGCGTTCGCCAACAGCCGTAGCGTCTCGTCCGCCAAATCTTGCGGATTCAACGCCCGCGTATGGCCAACCGGCGCCATGTCCAACCGGTTTAAAAAAGCATCGATCTTCGGATCATAGGAAACTGCGGCAAACGGAACAAGCTGCGACGCGGCGTAAATCAAGGAATGCAGCCTCATGCCCAGCAATGCGTCACAATCGGCGACCTTGTCCACCATCGCCAAAGGCTCGGCTGTTTCGGCGGCAATTTCGATCTGACCGCGGTACGCATCGGCAATTTGTTCGCGGACAAATTGCGCCGCTTCCGTGTCGGTACGGCTGTGAAAAGGCAACAGAACGACGCGGACCGGCCTTGCCCGCATGACAAGTTCCAGAGCGCGGGCAATCTGCGCCAAATCGCGGCGGTCCGGCTCCCAAAATCGCACCGATACGCCGACGATCGGGATATCCCGTTCCGGCGGCTGAGCGCCGTCAGCTGATGTTCGCGTTTTCGCCTTTTCGACAAGCGGAAAGCCCATGACCGGATCGGGAACAACCCGCACGCGCGCTTCGTCTATGCCGATCTGTCCCAACAATTGCGCCGACGCGGCATCGCGCACCGTTATCAACGCGCACCTATTAAAACTATTTCGGATAAACGGGAAAAATATGCGGCGGTGGATCGGTCCGATTCCCTGCGCATAAATAAAAACTTTTTTCCGCAGCAGCTGCGCAAACTTGATCACGCCCAAGTAATACGGAATGGTTTTGACGCCCGTTTCATCCTGCAGCAAACTCCCGCCGCCGCTGATCAACCCGTCGCTTGCCTTTAGCGCGCTGTAAATATCTCTCGGCTTCATGCGGTGAACCGCCTTTACCCCATACAAACGCTCCGTAAGCGGCGGATTTCCGGACAGCACCACC
>DASVDB010000140.1 GCA_036381315.1 Bacilli bacterium
TGGGAAAACCGGAGTACGGTTTGTCCATCCGGATCGCTTCGTCCATTCCGCCGGAGAGGGGAATGGGTTCAAGCGCGGCCGTCGCGGTGGCATTGGTGCGCAGCCTGTTTGCTTTTTACGGGCGCAAAGCGGATCCTGCCGAATTGTTGGCTTTGGCGCATATTGCGGAAACCTTTGCGCATGGAACGCCAAGCGGAATCGACGCGGCGGCCGTTTCTGCGGATTGCCCGCTGTGGTTTTGCAAAGGGGAGAAGCCGCAAACGCTGCCGCTCGGCGCGGCCCTGCATTTGGTTATAGCGGATTCCGGCCGCAAGAGCGACACGCGATCCGCCGTTCAGGCAGTGAAAGAACGTTTGCGGCAAGCGCGGGAGGAAACAAAAGAGCATGTCAATCGCCTGGAAACAATGGCCGTAGAAGCAAGATCTGTGCTGTCCCGCGGAGATTGCGCCCGCTTGGGCGAACTGCTGGATTCGGCCCAAGATGCGCTTAATGCGCTCGGCGTTAGCGACGATGGGCTCAATCGGCTGGTAAACGCTGCGCGCGACGCGGGCGCTTTGGGAGCAAAACTTACAGGCGGCGGGCGCGGCGGTTGTATGTTGGCGCTGGCGCCGGACGGCGCGCATGCGGCCCGCGTATCGCGGGCGCTTAAGCGAGCGGGCGCGTCCAACACCTGGTATTTCGAGTTGGGTGAGAGGGTTGAAAAATGAAAGCTACGGCACGTGCCCACACAAATATTGCCCTGGTCAAATATTGGGGCAAACGCGATGATGCGTTGGTTTTGCCATGCAACAACAGCATTTCCCTGACGTTGGACGCGTTTTATACGACAACTTCAGTGGAATTTTGCGACCATTTGAACGATGATGTGATTTTACTGAACGGCCTGATTGTCGACGAGCGGGAGCAGCATAAAATTTCCCGCTTTCTGGATATTGTGCGATCCGCTGCGGGGACAAGCGTGCACGCGGTCGTGAAATCCGTCAATCATGTGCCGACCGCCGCGGGGTTTGCTTCTTCCGCGTCGGGATTTGCGGCGCTTGCCGCCGCGGCGATGAAAGCTTTGGATTTGCCATTGGATGAGCAGGCAATGTCCCTTATGGCGCGGCGGGGCTCCGGTTCCGCATGCCGCTCTGTTTACGGCGGGTTTGTTGAATGGCTGAAAGGAGAGCGTAAAGACGGTTCGGATTCTTATGCTGTTCCCCTGGCGGCGCAAGATTATTGGGATTTGCGCGTCATGGCGGTCACGCTGTCTGCCGGGGTGAAAGAGGTATCCAGCCGGGAAGGCATGAAACGGACGGTGGATACGTCGCCTTTTTACAATGGTTGGTTGCAATCGGTAGAGCATGATTTGCGCAACGTAAGGCAGGCCATAGCGGAGCGCGATTTTGCCATGCTTGGCCGGACGGCGGAGGCAAATGCGCTGAAAATGCATGCGTCGATGTTTGCGGCGAATCCGCCGATTATTTATTGGCATAGCGCCACCGTGGATGTGATCAGGCGGGTTAAGGAATTGCGCACAGCCGGCATTCCCGCATACTTTACGATCGATGCCGGTCCAAACGTGAAAGTTTTATGCGAACCCAAAGACGAAATCGCGGTACGTTCAGCTTTATTATCGGTCCCGGATGTGCTGGCGGTGACGGTGTGCCGTCCGGGACCGGGAGTGACATTTTTACAGGGAGCTTGAGTGATGACTTGGGATTGTTTGCAGATCAAGGCGCCGGGAAAGCTGTTTATTGCCGGCGAATACGCCGTGCTGGAACCTTATCAATCTTCGGTAGTAATTGCCGTGGATCGCTACATTTTGGCGAAGATCGAAAAAAATGAGGAAAACAGTATAGCGCTGCCGGATTTGGGTGTGGGCCAAACAGCGTGGCGATACGCCGACGGAACCGCGGTATTTTCGCCAAGCGATGAGCGTTTTCGTTTTGTCGGCAGCGCGATTGAAACATCGCTTCGTTATTTGCAGGAGCATCAGATCAATCTGAAAACCTTTCGTTTGACGATCACAAGCGAGCTTGATGATCCGTCCGGCCGCAAGTATGGCCTGGGGTCGAGCGCGGCGGTTGTAGTAGCGGTCGTATCCGCAATTTTGCATTTTCACGGTTCGGCGGTGAAGCTTTCCAGGAGTCTTCTGTTCAAGTTGGCGGCGATCGCCCATTTGCGCGCACAGGGCAACGGTTCGGGCGCGGATGTGGCGGCGGCGGTATTTGGCGGATGGATCAAGTACGCTTCGTTTCAGGCCGACTGGTTGTTGCGGCGTATTCGGCAAACCGAACATTTGACCACCATCATCGATGAACCGTGGCCTTTTTTGGCTGTGGACGAGCTTTATCCCATACCCGATTTGCATGTATGCGTCGGTTGGACCGGTCAACCGGCAAGCACATCCGGCTTGATCAAACAGGTGCAGGCAATCCGTGAAACAAGCCCGGAAATGTATCAGGAATTTTTGCAAAGCAGCATGACGGCCGTAAAAGAATTGACCGCCGCGTTTGCCAAAAGCGAAGTTGCGCCGGCATTGGCGGGCATTGCCCGAAACCGCGCAGCCTTGAAAAAATTGGGCGATTTGGCTCAGGCAATGATCGAGACGCCCGAATTAACTGAATTATGCCGCCTCGCGGAAAAATATAACGGCGCCGGCAAACCTTCCGGCGCGGGCGGCGGGGATTGCGGCATTGCCCTGATTGCGGGCGAGGCGAATGCGGAACGTTTGCGCGCAGCCTGGCGGCAAGCGGGGATTACCCCGTTGCGGCTGAATGTGGACTTTCAAGGGGTTGCCGTTTCCGAACAATCGGCTTTTGGCATGAAATTGGTGTAAAAAGCAGTGTTGTCATCTCAATATGGATATGTTACTTTATTAGTATTATTTTATGATTGTGTCGAATCATAGTAGTTTTTGAGAGGGGAAAAAATCATGTATTTGCACGGCACCAGCAAAATCAACCGATTGGGCCATTTGGAGATCGGCGGGTGCGATACCACACAACTGGTTGCGGAATTCGGCACGCCTTTATATGTCATGGATGAGGCGTTGATTCGCAAGCGTGCGGCGGAATTCAAAGCGGCTTTTGCCGCATCCGGACTGAAATTTCAGGTCGCTTACGCCAGCAAAACATTTTGCGTTAAAGCCATGTGCCGTTTGGCGGACGAAGAGGGCTTGTCCCTTGACGTTGTTTCCGACGGCGAATTGTATACGGCGCTGCAAGCCGGTTTTCCCGCGGAGCGCATTCATTTCCACGGAAATAATAAAACGCCCGCCGAGATCGAAATGGCGCTTGAAGCCAGGATCGGCTGTTTTGTCGTCGATAATTTCACGGAACTGCATTTGCTAAACCGGATGGCTGCGGAAAGGGGACAAAACGTCAACGTCTTGTTCCGCATTACGCCAGGGGTTGAGGCTCATACGCACGAGTTTATCTCAACCGGTCAAACCGACTCGAAGTTCGGCTTCGACCTTGCGAGCGGCGCCGCCCTGCAGGCGGTAAAAGAAGCGTTGGCATTGCCCGCGCTGCGGGTGCTTGGCGTTCATTCCCATATCGGTTCGCAAATTTTCGAAACGGAAGGATTCAGATTGGCCGCGGAAAAAGTTGCCGGATTTGCCGCCCAGGTTCGCGATGAATTAAATGCGGTGTTCACCGTTATCAATTTGGGCGGCGGGTTTGGCATACGGTACACGGAAGCGGATGCGCCGCTGCCGATCGCCCAATATGTGGAAGCAATTACCGATGCGATCAAAACGAGTTTTACGGCACACCACTATCCCTTGCCGGAAATTTGGGTCGAACCCGGCCGCAGCATGGTCGGCGAGGCGGGCACGACGTTGTACACAGTGGGAACGTTCAAGGAAATTCCGGGAGTGCGCAAGTATTTGGCGGTCGACGGCGGCATGTCCGACAATCCGCGCCCCGCGCTGTATGGCGCAAAGTATGAAGGCATGCTCGCCAACCGCGCCAACGATCCGGTTGAGGAAACGGTATCGGTCGCGGGAAAGGCATGTGAAAGCGGCGATATGCTGATTTGGGATTTGCCGCTGCCGAAAGCGGCAAGCGGCGATATATTGGCGGTATCCTGCACCGGCGCGTACAATTATGCGATGGCCAGCAACTATAACCGTATTCGCCGGCCGGCGGTCGTTTTCGTGAAGGACGGACATGCCGATCTGGTTGTCAAGCGGGAATCGCACGCTGATTTAACGGCCAATGATGTGATACCGGAGCGCATGAAGAAAGCATTGAGCAACTCGCGCTAGGACGGCAATGGCCGGGCCCCGATCGCAATTGGCCGCAAATAAACGTATACAAGGAGCGTTTGCGATGAAAAAAGGAAGCATCACGCTGGAAAACGGCGGCAAAGTATTGATTGAATTTTTTGCGGAACATGCGCCGAATACGGTGGCGAACTTTGAAAAACTCGCCAATTCCGGTTTTTATAACGGCTTGACTTTTCACCGCGTGATTCCCGGTTTTGTCGCGCAAGGCGGCTGCCCGCGCGGCAACGGCACCGGCGGCCCGGGCTACACCATTAAATGCGAAACGGCGGGAAATCCGCATAAACATGAGCGCGGCGCAATTGCCATGGCGCATGCGGGCAAGGATACGGGCGGCAGCCAATTTTACATTGCATATGACGCTTTTCCGCATCTGGATGGCGTTCATACCGTATTCGGCAAAGTAACTGCGGGAATGGAACATGTTGACGGCATTAAACAAGGCGATAAAATGACGGAAGTAAAAGTTTGGGAAGAATAAACGGCAATTTTGCGCATTCCAGGCGGCGAAAATGTTGCAACTTGGCAAAATGCGTGGACATATACCGGCAAAATCAGTATACTTGTACGTGTAATCCTTCGGGGCGGGGTGCAATTCCCCACCGACGGTGATTGAAGGCTCATGTTCCTTCATAAGCCCGTGACCCGGAGCATCCCGGCATTTCCGGATGCTTCGGCTGACCCGGCGCAAATCCGGGGCCGACAGTATAGTCTGGATGGGAGAAGGATTATACGGCAGTCAACAAAACGGATCAGCCGCATTTGTTCGTTTTTTCACAAGGACAGTTTGTGTGCGAGCAAATTGCGACTTGATCTTAGTTATAGCTGCGTTGATATCGGAACGAATCCCCCAAAGCCCCTTGCCTATAAGCAATCGGGCTTTTTCATTTTTCCGGATGAGAGGGGTGGTTATGCTGCAGTTTCTTGATGATGAG
The DNA here is from genome assembly GCA_036381315.1 of Bacilli bacterium. Classification (NCBI taxonomy): domain Bacteria; kingdom Bacillati; phylum Bacillota; class Bacilli; species Bacilli bacterium. Next base: position 5,206 of record DASVDB010000140.1, read on the forward strand.
GAATATATGCGGCTGGCGCTAAAGATGGCGGAGCAATGTCAAGGACAAACGGGGATCAATCCGGCCGTCGGATGCGTGTTGGTCAAGGACGGGCGAATCGTTGGCCTGGGCGCTCATTTGGAGCGGGGCGGCCCGCATGCGGAAATTAACGCGCTCAATATGGCCGGGGAAAAGGCGGCGGGAAGCACGGTATACGTCACCCTGGAACCGTGCAGCCACTTCGGCAAAACGCCGCCATGCGGCGAACGGCTAATACGGGAAAAGGTGAAGCGCGTTGTTATTGCCCGGCTGGACCCGAATCCGCTTGTTTCCGGGAAAGGTATCGCCTTGTTGCAAAAAGCGGGCGTGGAAGTAAAGACGGGCGTTTTGGAACAGGAAGCGAAATATTTGAACGAGGCGTTTGAAAAATATATTCGCACCAAAAAGCCGTTCGTCACGTTAAAGACCGCCAGCACATTGGACGGCAAAATTGCCAGTTCTACGGGAGACAGCAAATGGATCAGCGGAGAACAAGCGCGCGAATATGTCCATGTGCTGCGGCATAAACATCAGGCGGTGATGGTCGGCATCAATACGGTTATTGCCGATAATCCGCGGCTTTCGACCCGGTTAACGGTGCCGGGATTGCAACCGATCCGGATTGTGGTCGATTCGGCCTTGAAAATTCCGGAAACGGCGGCGGTAATTTGCGAGCGAATCGCGAGGACGATTATTGTGACGACTTCGCTGGCCCCTGCGGAGAAGATGGAACGCTTAAAAGCGATGGGCGCCGAATTTGTCGTTTGCGGTGCGGGGCCGCACGTGGATTTGCCGCTCGCCATGGAACGGCTTGGCGAAATGGAGATTGGCTCGATCCTTTTGGAGGGCGGCGGCAAACTGAACGGATCGATGCTTGCGCAAGGTCTGGTCGATAAAATGGTGCTTTTTTTCGCGCCGAAACTGATTGGCGGCGCGCAATCTCCGCCGAATTTCGTTTTTCCCGGATTTGCCCGAATGGACGAGGCAATTCGCCTGAAAAACATGAGAGTCGAAACGATTGGCGAAGATATTTGCATCACGGGTTATCCCGCGCTTCCGGGCGAACGGCGTAATAAGCGGGATGAGCGGCAGGTGCGGGATGAAAGGAGGGAAGCGGCCGATGTTTACCGGAATAATTGAAGAAATGGGCACGTTAAAAGCAATTCAACGGCAAGGGGATACGCTTTATATCACCGTTGCCGCAAACAGCGTTTTGCATGATCTGCACATGGGCGACAGCATCGCGGTAAACGGCGTTTGCCTTACGGTCGTATCGTTCGATGCGCATGCGTTCAGCGCGGATGTGATGCCGGAAACGTTTCGCCGCACGAACCTGGCAAACTTGCGCCCGAAAGACCGGGTCAATTTGGAGCGGGCGCTATCGCCAAACGGCAGATTTGGCGGCCATATCGTGCAGGGGCATATCGACGGTGTGGGCGTGATCACGGAAAAACAGGCGGTTGGAAATGCGGTCATGTTCACTATCGTGCCGCAAGACGCCGCTCTTATGAAACATATCGTCGCAAAGGGCTCCATCGCGATTGACGGAATCAGTCTGACCGTCGTGTTCGCCGATGATGAAAAGTTTGGCGTTTCCATCATCCCGCATACGCTCGCCCATACGGTGTTGCAGGATAAAGGCAAAGGCGCCACGGTGAACATTGAAACGGACATTTTGGGAAAATACATCGAGCGGCTGCTGCACTTTTCGTCCGCCAAATCCGCCGAATCCGGCGGTCTCAGTTTGGAATTTCTCGTTGAGCACGGTTTTGCCTGAATTCATCCACAACGGGAGGAGTATGCGAGATGGAAGAGAAAATGAAACTGGACCCGATTGAAGAAGCCATTTACGACCTGATGCTGGGCAAAGTCGTGATTGTGGTCGACGATGAGGATCGGGAGAACGAGGGAGATTTTATCGCTTTGGCGGATAAAGCGACGCCGGAAGTGATCAATTTCATGATCACCGAAGGAAGGGGCCTCGTCTGCGTGCCGATCACGCAGGAGCGGGCGGAACAATTGGAATTGCCGCCAATGGTGGCGAACAATACGGAATATTACGGTACAGCCTTTACCATTTCGGTCGACCATAAGGACACGACCACCGGAATTTCCGCGTACGAGCGCGCCAGAACGATTCAAGCGCTGATCGATCCTGCCGCCAAGGCGCAGGATTTCCGGCGGCCGGGGCATATTTTTCCGCTGATCGCCAAAAAAGGCGGCGTGCTGCGCCGCACCGGACATACGGAAGCCGCCGTCGATTTGGCGAAAATGTGCGGGGCGACGCCCGCCGCCGTCATTTGCGAAATCATTAAAGCCGACGGGACGATGGCAAGACTGCCGGATTTGGTGAAAATCGCCAAAAAATATGAATTAAAGCTGATTTCCATTCACGATTTAATTCACTATCGCAATGAAAAAGAAAAGCTGGTCAAACGCGAAGTGGAGGTCAAACTGCCGACGGATTACGGCACATTTACGGCGATCGCCTACTCCAATGATGTCGACCGTAAAGAACATGTGGCCCTGGTCAAAGGCAAGATTGACGAAACGCAGCCGGTGCTTGTCAGGATGCACTCGGAATGCCTGACAGGGGATGTGTTTCACTCCCACCGTTGCGATTGCGGCCCGCAGTTGCACGCCGCCTTGCGGCAAATCAGCGAAGCGGGCGCCGGCGTGCTTGTCTACTTGCGGCAGGAAGGCCGGGGCATCGGGCTTGTGAACAAATTGCGCGCCTACCGGCTGCAGGAGCAGGGATTGGATACGGTCGACGCGAATATTAAACTTGGGTTTAAACCCGATTTGCGCGATTATGGAATCGGTGCGCAAATATTGAAGGATATCGGCGTCAGGAAAATTCGCCTGCTGACAAACAACCCCCGGAAAATCATCGGTCTGGGCGGTTACGGCCTCGAGGTTGTCGAACGGGTCCCGATTCAGGTGAAGGAAAATGAAGACAACGAGTCATACTTGCGCACGAAAAAGCTAAAAATGGGCCATCTGCTTGATTTTCACGAAGGGCTAAAGTAAAAGGAGCGGACAAAACATGGCGGTTTACGAAGGACAGTTGGTTTCGAAAAATTTGAAGTACGGCATTGTGGTCGGGCGGTTCAACGAGTTTATTTCCGGCAAGCTGCTTTCCGGAGCGTTGGATGCGCTGAAGCGCCACGGCGTGACCGACGATGAAATCGACATCGCGTGGGTGCCGGGATCGTTTGAAATTCCGTTGATCGCGAGAAAAATGGCCGACAGCAAAAAATATGACGCGATTATCACATTGGGGGCGGTCATTCGCGGAGCGACGGCGCATTTTGATTATGTCGCCGGCGAAACGGCAAAAGGCGTCGCCCAGGTTGCCATGGCCACCGGTGTGCCGGTGATTTTCGGCGTGCTGACGACGGAGACGATCGAACAAGCAATCGAACGCGCGGGCACCAAAGCCGGCAATAAAGGTTGGGAAGCCGCCGTTTCGGCGATTGAAATGGCCAACTTGACCAAGCATTTTGCGCCGTAAGGCGGATTGCGCAGTTGCGCCTTTTTTAGGAGGATGATGCATGGGCGTCCTGTACAAGCTGCAAACGTTTGAAGGGCCGCTGGATCTGCTGCTGCATCTGATCGACAAGGCGGAAATCGATATTTACGATATCCCGATCAGTGAAATCACCGACCAGTATATGGAGTATGTCAGCACGATGCAGGAGCTTTCGCTTGATGTGGCGAGCGAGTTTCTGGTGATGGCGGCAACCCTGATGGCGATCAAGAGCAAAATGCTGCTTCCGAAGCCTCCGGTTATCGAACTTGACGGGGAACAATATGATCCCGATTACGACCCGCGCGCCGAACTGGTGCAAATGCTGCTTGAATACCGGAAATTCAAGGAAGCTGCCGAATATTTGCGGGATAAAGAACTGGCGCGCAGCTTGATCTATACAAGAGAGCCGGCCGATTTGACGCCCTATGCGAATCACGCGCCGGCAAATCCGGTGCGGGGGCTGCACATTGCCGATCTTGTCATTGCCTTGCACAAAGCCTTGAAGCGTGCGGCTTCGCGGAATCGGGTAGCCAAAATAGAGCGCGATGAACTTTCCGTTAACGACCGGATCGTTGTCCTGGAAAGCTTGCTCAAGGCGCAGGGCAAAGTGAAATTTTCCGCGCTTCTGTACGACTGTGTGTCGCGCGAAGGGATTATCGTAACCTTCCTGGCGTTATTGGAATTGATGCGGCTAAAAAAAGTCAGCTGCTATCAACATCGCCTGTTTGACGATATGATCATCAGCTACAGAGAGGGGGCTTGAGCGCATGGATTATCGGCAGCTGAAAGCGATTATTGAAGGATTGCTGTTCGTTTCCGGAGATGAGGGGCTTGACGCGCGGCAAATCGCCGAAGTCGTTGAGCAGGATACCGCTCTTGTCATTGATTTGCTTAAGGACATGAAAAACGATTACGTCCGCGAGCACCGCGGCGTGCAACTTTTGGAACTTGCCGGCACTTACCAGTTGGCGACATTGCCGGCGCATGCGCCGTATTTCGAACGGCTGGCCGCTTCCCCCTCGCGTTCCACATTGTCGCAAGCCGCATTGGAAACATTGGCGATCATCGCTTACAGGCAGCCGATCACGCGCGTGGAAATCGAGGAAATCCGCGGGGTGAAATCGGATCGCGCCATTCATACGCTGGCGGTGAAACAATTGATCTGCGAGGTGGGCCGCGCCGATGCGGTGGGCAAGCCCATTTTATACGGCACGTCAAAGGAGTTTCTCGATTATTTCGGTTTAAACAGTTTGCGCGATTTGCCGGACTTTTCCGCGTTTGAAAACGGCGAAAATCTTGAGGAAGAAACGAGAATGCTGTTTGAAAAGCTTGACGAGCGCCAGCTGACGATCGATGATGTTGCCGCCGCCGCCGAAAAAACGTAACGGGCGCCCAAGCGCATGATATCAGGTTTGCTGAGCATAATAGGACTGCGGCTTCGTCGAACTTATTTGCTAAAGGAACGTGAATCATGTTCTGGCTATGGATCGTTGCGGCTGTTATCGCGCTTTTGGCGATGATTGTTTTTTTGGATCGGATCAAAATCGAGCTAATGTTAAGCCGTGAGCACGATAATGACATAATGTTTGCCGATGTAAGGCTTTTGTTCGGAATCGTCCATATCCGCCGGAATATGCCGATGTTTGATTGGCTTGGCAAAGACAAGGGAATCGCGTTCAAGAGCGAAACGGTCAACCGCAACAACAACGAAACGACCGCTGAAAGCCGCGATTTGCTGAATCTTGACGATCTGGAAAATCTTTGGCGCATAAGCAAAGCCATGAATGAATTAATCGCCGGGTTCGGCTCATGGTTTCTCCGCTTTTTGGCGCATGTCCGCTGCCATTCGCTAACCTGGATGACCGAGATCGGTTTTGCCGACGCGGCGAAAACCGGCGTGGCGGTCGGTTTGGCCTGGAGTTTGAAATCTTCCGTCGCCGGTTTTATCACGTCGCGCATTCGCATGCTCGCAAATCCGCGCATTACGGTAACGCCCAACTATGCGCATGCGCATTTCTCCACCAAAATGAGATGCCTGCTAACAGTGCGTCTTTTTTCTTTTCTTGTTGCCGGCATGTTGCTTCTCATCCGGGTGATGCGGGCGAAAAAGGGCGTGCGCAGGTTGCGGAAAATCGTAAAAACGCCCACGGGATGACGTGTTGCCTTGCGTATAACCGAGGTCTGCATACATAAAAAGCTCCGGATTGGCCACACTAACCATGCGTATCTTACACCAGAGGAGGAATAATGTATGTCCGAACATCCGATACAAGGTCTTATGCAGACGGCAATGGAAAACATCAAGGAAATGGTCGACGTCAATACGATTGTCGGCGATCCGGTGGAGACGCCTGACGGCAGCGTTATTTTGCCGATTTCCCGGGTTGGTTTTGGGTTTGCCGCGGGCGGCAGCGATTTTGTCATTGAAAAAGGCGCGGAGAACGCGCAGCATCAAAACGATGCGCAAAACGCCAAGGTCGCGCTGCCCTTCGGCGGCGGCAGCGGCGGCGGCGTATCCATCAATCCGATCGCGTTTCTCGTGGTGAACAGTTCCGGCGTCAAGGTCGTGCCGTTGGACAATAACACCCACCTGGTGGAACGGATGATTGATCTGGCGCCGCAAGTGATGGAGAAAATCCAGGCGATGGTCAAAGGGCAAAAAAATGCGAATTCCCAAGCATTGCAAACAAATTCCAATGTGGTCATGTAGCGGGAGGGCAATTAACTTATGAACGTGCAACGAGCGAAGGAAATCGCGGCGTCTCCCGATATGAAGCATGTGACGTATAACGGTGAAGCGATTTATATCCAGCATGTGGATGAACAGAATGAAACGGCGAGAATTTATTCTTTAAACGATCGGCAGCATGAACAGGTTGTATCGGTGGACAGCCTGCAGGAACATTGAGCGATCGCTTGTGTTTGGCGGTGGGGGACGAACCCCCACCGTTGCTTATGCGCCTTTCCGATTATCAGTTGCCTTTGCGGGAGGCCGCTCCCGCGGAGCCGTAACTTTTCACGCGGTATTCGGTTGGGGTGAGGCCGATGATTTTTTTGAATACCTGGGTAAAATAGCGGGCGTCCTGATATCCCACCAAAGGTCCGATCTGGTACACTTTTACGTCGGGGTTGCGCAGGATTTCGCACGCCTTTTCGATCCGGTATTTTGTCAAGTATTCCAAAAAAGTCAAGCCTGTTTCCTGTTTAAACAGCACGCAAAAATAGCTGCAGCTTAAACCCACGAATTCGGCGGCTTCGTCGACGCTCATATCGTAGTAATACCGGCTGGCGATAAATTCGCGGGCTTTTTCAATCAATGCGCGGCTGCTTTCCTCGTTGCCTTTTTCGACATTTTGCGCGATCATGTTGCCGAAATATTCGGCAAATCGAAAGATCATCTCCGCGAGATTGTCCGCGGCGAAAATGATATCCATCACATAATTCGCGTTCGATTCCGAATGGATGCGCAGATTTTCCGCTTCCCGCTGCAAAACGACGACCATTTGCAACATGGTGTTTACGGCCTGCTCTTTCGAAAGCGCGTTTTGCCGCAGGTGTTCGTGCAGCTTTTCCGCCGTCTCGCGCAAACGCTGGGCGTTCATGGTGTGCAAAGCCTGGACCAGTTCGTTTTCGATCGCTTTCGGATAATCGGTTGCGCCGTTTATCACAGGCACATCGGCGGTATAAATTTTTTTGCCCGGTTCGAAAAATTTTTGCAGCAATGCCGTTTGCGCATCCGCATAACTGGCGCTTAATTGGTCAAGCCCGCGAAATTTGCCGCTGATGCCGACCGAGCAAAGCAGTTTCGTGAATTTATGAATGACCCCGATCAGTTCACGGCCGTATTCGACCAATTCATCGCGCGTTTTATTTTGAAAAATCATGATCCATTCGCCCCGATGAAACGGAAACATCGTAAAGCAGTCTTTTTTCTCTCCGAATTCCGCCAAAATATTGCCGATCGCAAACAGCCACAATTTGACCTCGTCCTGATTCCAGCGTTTGGCGGCCAGATCGTCTTGATCAATGAGGATGATCATCGTATGGTAAGGATGCTCCAGTTCCCAATTTTCCAGCCAATAGGAATGTTTGCTGTCCGCCGCCCTGCCTTCGATCAAATCGACAAACATGCGTTCGCGAACGAGCGTGGACAGCGATTGCATCGATTTTCGCAAAATTTCCGTCTCGCGCTTCTGCAAGCGGGTTTTGTCCAATTTCGCTTTCGCTTTCAGCAAAACTTTGTGCAATTCCTCGTGGTCAATCGGCTTGAGCAAATAGTCGAAGGCGCCGAACCGCATTGCTTCGCGGGCATAACTGAACTCCGAATATCCGCTCAGAAAAATAAAGATGACGCCGGGATATTCTTTCAGGATTTCCTTCATAAAAAAAATTCCGTCCATGGAGGGCATGCGGATGTCGCTTATGATGATGTCGGGCTTCAACTGCCTCGCCATCAACAGCGCTTCTTCGCCGTTTGCGGCATCGCCGACAATATCGATTTGCAATTGTTCCCAAGGCAGGGCGATTTTCAAACTGCGGAGAATGATCGGTTCATCATCAACCAGCATAATCTGATATCTGTTTTCCATTGGGCAATCATTCCTCCAAGGTTAATGTTTTCCGTCTTGCACCAGACTCCGGTAGAGTTCAAGGGACTCCTGCAATTTTGCCAAAACCGCCTCCGGAGTGGTTGTTTGGTCGATCAAATCTTTCACTACCTCAAGGAAGGTCTGCTTGACCTCGGGAGGCAAAATGTTGTCATATGGTATAAACGTATGTTTGGAGTGTTCGATCAAATCGATTACTTGCGGGAAGATCGGGCCGGTTTTGGCGGCGTCGAAAGAAATGTTCATCGACGGGATGCGCATAGCCTCGTACACCAGCTCCCGTTGCACTTCTTCGGTATAAATCGCTTTTAACAATTCCTCGGCGGCTTTTAGCCTGGCTCCCTTCAGATTGGCTGACAGGCCGATGCCAAACGTATATCCGCCGGCCAGCGCTCCGGCGTCTTCTTTGCCGACGGGCGCAACGGGGAAATTGACGACGCCGACCTCGTCGCGGAATAAAAGGTCCGCATTGTTGCCTTGAAACAGCCCGATATCCCAACTGCCGTTCAAATACATGGCCGCTTTGCGGCTTGTAAACAAATTGACCGCGTATTCCTTGGTCAATTCGTTGGCGCCGTCCGGAAAAGCGCCCAGTTCGATCAGTTTGGCGAAGTCTTTTGTCGCCTGCAAATAATCGGCGTTTACAAAACTGCCGTCTTTCGTCAAAATATTTTCGATCCGTTCATTGCCGCCGTATCGCTGCAAAAAATAGTGATAGAAGATTGCGCCTGTCCAGCGGTCTTTGTTTTGCAAGGCAAACGGGATATAGCCGGCTTTCTTTAAAACGGGGATGGCTGCAAACAAATCATCTATCGTTTTGGGCGGGTTCAAGTGCAATGAGGCAAAGATTTTTTTGTTGTAGTAAAGCGGTTCGGCGTTTCCTTCCATAGGCAGTCCGTAGACTTTATTGTGAAACGTCCACAAATCAAGATTTTTGAAAGCGGATTTTAACCCGTTTTGCTCGAGAAAATCCGTCAGGTCGACCAATCTTCCGGCGCGGACGTACGGTTCAATTTCGCCGCCTCCGAACAACGGAATGATGTCCGGCGGATTGCCGGCTACCATTTCGCTTTTCAATTTTTGTTCCCGGTAGATGGTTTGGTTCATGCCTTCAAATTCTATTTTCACATGCGGATGCGTGGTTTCGAAATTGTTGATAACGGCTTCAATCGTGTTCGCCACTTTCAGATCGTGTTCGTCAACCCAGAAATGCCGAAAACTCAAGGTGATTTTTTCCTGTTGCGGCATATCGGCGCCGGATTGATCGGCGCAGCCGGAAACGGCAACGGAAGCGAGCAGGGAAAGGGCCAGCGCCGCTAGTTTGATTCGGATCAATGGTTTGCGTTGCATGGTCATTCCTCCCGGGGAGTGGTTGGCGCCTGGCCGACATCGTCGATCGGCGATTCGATCAGCGGCAGGCGAATGCGAACGGTTGTGCCGTCGTGCGGCGACGAGCAAATCATGATGCCGTAAGGGCTCCCAAAGCGGATGCGGATGCGTTCATGCACATTTTTCAATCCGACGCCCTTATGGTAATATTTTTTCGCTCCGGTCAGCGAATTTTCCGATAAGCTGCGCAGCGTTTCATTGTCGAAACCCAGGCCGTTGTCGATTACGTCAATCACGATGTTGGCGTGATATCTCCTTGCGCGAATCAACAGTTTGCCGACGCCGTGCATCGGCTCGATTCCGTGGTAGAGCGCGTTTTCCACGATCGGCTGGACAAACAGCTTTTGCGTCAATACGTTGCCGAGTTCCTCCGGCAAATCAATTTCGTATTCGAATTTGTCTTCAAATCGGAACTTCTGGATCGCAAGATAGTGCTTGACGTGTTCCATTTCCATGGACAGCGGAATCAACTCCGGACTGTCGCTGATGCTGATGCGCAGCAACCGGCCCAGGGACACGACCATTTTGCTGATTTCTTTGTTGCCGTGAATAATCGCCAACGAGTTGATCGACTCTAATGAATTGTAGATAAAATGAGGGTTGATTTGCGCCACCAGCGCCTGCATTTCCGCTTCCTTCTTGCGTTGTTGCTCCTGTTCGACGGTGCTGATCAATTCCTTGATTTGCCCGCTCATGCGATTGAATCCGTCAACCAGCATCGTGCTTTCGTCTTTCCCCAGTTTGATGTCGGATTTAACCGGGATGACCGGGTTGAAGATCCCTTGCTCGACCCGTTTCATGCCTTTTACCACGCGGCTGATCGCCTTTACCAGTTTCGATATGAACAAGAGGTCGAAGGCGAGGGCGGTTAAGAGGGAGAATGCCAACAGCGCCAGCGTGATATTGCGAATTTTCGCCGATTCGGAGCGCAGCGCGCGAAACGAGGTTTCCGCCACCAAATACCAATTCTCGTTAAAAGAAGGCACGACCGTAATAAAAGATTTTTCGCCTTGATACGTTTCGATATACGAGTTTTTCGCGTTTTGGCCGAAATGCAGCGGCAACCGGTCTTTGCCTCCAAAGTAACGGCCGGATTTGCTGAAAATAATATCTCCGTTTTTATTTACGAGCAAAATGTCCCCTTGTTTCAAAATGGAAGCTTCCCAAAACACTTGTTCCAAAATGTCGGGTTTGACAGTCAAAACCAGCATGCCGATATCTTCCAGCGAATAATAATCTTTCACGGTGCGGGCGAACGTGAGATAGCGCGGCTCGGCCAACGCGTCATTTTCATACGGGCCCAGCCACAGCGGTTTGCCGTTCAAATTTTTCATCTCTTTGTACCAGGGCTGCTTGACAATCACGCTGAAACTGCTTGTCAGCGCAGGATTGGTTGTGTACAGCAGGCGAGTTTTCGAATACAGCGAAAGCGAAATAATCCGGGGATGAGAAAGGAACAGGTTGTTTAATTCCTGTTCCTCGCTGTCGGAGATGGCGGAAATATCTCGTTTTAACATTTTTTGCACGACCGGCTGCACGATCCCGACATCGGTCACCGAGTTGATTTGATTTAAGGCGTAATTCAGTTTCCGGTCGGTTTCCTGAAGCGAAACTTTGTAAAAATCGCTCGTTTTCTTTTCGATCGTTTCGGAGAAGGTCAGGTAGGAAATGACCCCCAGCGCAATTACGGGAGCAAAGACTAGCATAATAATGGCGATCATGAATTTGCCTCTGAGCGTCATCGATCCCACATCCTCCGAATGCTTTCATCCAATTACAATTATTCGTTAAATTGTGACCTTTTTCAATACAAATCTCACAATTTACGCTTTTACAGCCCCGGAAGTCAGACCCGAAATGAACCAGCGGTTGAACAGCAAAAAGACGAGCAAAAGCGGAAGCGTAGCCGTAAACGTGGCCGCCATCACCATCCCGTAGTCGACGCCGTCGCGGTTGTACAACAACTGCCTGAGCGTCATTTGCAGCGTGAAATGCTCTTGCGATTTCAAAACGACAAGCGGCCACATAAAATCGTTCCAGACATACATAAAGGTGAAAATGCCAAGTGTGGACAATGCCGGAGTGATAATCGGCAAAATGATCCGCCAAAAGATGCGAAAATGGCTGCAGCCGTCGATGCGCCCTGCTTCGATCAGATCATTGCTCACCGCCGCTTCGATATATTGGCGCATCCAAAAGATGCCGAACGCGTTCACCATGCCGGGCACGATAATGGCTTTGAAATCGTCGATCCAATGCAGTTTGGCCATGATGATATAGTTGGGCAGCAAACTGAGCTGCTGCGGCACAAACAGTGTTCCGAGCACCAGAATGAACAAGCTTCGCTTCAGCGGAAATTCGTATTTGGCAAAGGCAAACCCCGCCAATGCGCAAAAGAACAAGACAAACACCGTCTCCAAAGAAGCGAGGATAAAGGAATTATACATTGAACGGAAAAATAAAATGCGCTCGATTACTTTTTCCATGTTGGTGAGCAACAGATTGCCCCACACAAGTTTTGGCGGAATATGGAACACGGCGCTGCGATCGTTCGTTCCGACGACAAACATCCAATAGAAAGGAAATGCCGACATAATGGCGCCCAGCCATAAGATCAAATACAAAATCGTTTTTTGTAAAAATCCCGGCTTTTCGCCGACTGCTACAGTATTCATTTCGCACCTCCCAAAGACGACCCGGAAGAGCCCAGTCTGTTCGTAATCATCAGGTTGATCAGCGAAAATATGATCGTAAACAGGAACAATACGACGGCGGTCGCGGCAGCCGTCCCGAAGTATGAATTGGTAAAGGCTTCGCGATACAGGTAGATGACCATCGTAATCCCTTCCGGCCGCGTCGCGCCCGTACCCGATGTTCCGAGAAAGACGAACGGCTCGGTAAACAACTGCAAGCTGCCGATCGTGGACGTCAAAATGGTAAACAGAATAAACGGTTTTAACAGCGGGATCGTGATTTTGAACAACGCGTCGCGCGAGTTTGCGCCGTCGATTTTGGCCGCTTCGTAAAGTTCCGGGGAAATGCTTTGCAATCCGGCCAGGTAAATGATGGCGTTATATCCGGTCCAGCGCCAAAAAATCATGACGGCAATCGCGATTTTGACCCCCCACCAGCCGGAGTTCCACGCCACGTCCGTCGTTACGCCCAACCAGTCAAGCAGCATGTTGGCCATGCCCTGATTGCTGAAAATGACGCTGAAAACCAGCGTTACCGCGACAATGGACGTAATATTCGGCAAAAAGTAGACGATCCTGAAAAAGTTCTTGAAGCGCACAATCGCCGAATTCAGCGCAACGGCGAGCAAAAGCGCGACAATCAGCTGCGGGACCGTGCCCATGATGCCCATGAGGATGGTGTTCATAAGCGATACCCAGAAGGTCGGGTCTTCAAAAATCAGGGCAAAGTTCTGGAACCCCACATATTTCATTGGCGAGATCGCGTTCCACTTGAAAAAGGACAAATAAAACGTGAAAAAAATCGGGTATACGCCAAAAATTAAAAACAGTATAAAGAAAGGCGAAATATATAAATAGGCTGTTGAAGCGGTGCGTCTGCGCTCGGTCCAAAACGGGCGCTTGGGCGGTTTGCCAACGTTAGCTGCCACTATAGTCTGACTCATGGTCCACCTCCGTAATACCTTGCAATGTAAAGGGCACGGCGGGTTTCCCCGCCGTGCATGTGAGCTGTGTCATTCCATAAGCTGCGCAAGCTTGCGGAATCAGCCGCCGCGTTTGACAATCTCTTTCGCTTGCTTGACCGCTTCGTCCCATTCCTTCGCCGGTTCGGCCTTCTTTTCTAGGACATTGCGCAAAGCGTTCTTGAAGATCGCGTCGATGGCGTCATGTTGCGGGCCGTAGTACATCGGTTTCACTTTTTGCGCCGCTGCCGCAAATTCCTGGGCAATCTTTTGATCGCCGTAGAAGCCGCTCGGATCTACGAAATCTTTGAATTCCTGTTCGTCGTAGATGGCCGGGATGGACGGGAACAACTGGTTCGTTTTGAAAGATTCCATCTGGTTTTCTTTGCTTACCATCCAGGAGATAAATGCAAACGCTTCTTTTGGATGTTTCGACTGTTTCGGAATTGTCAGGAACGATCCGCCCCAGTTGCCGGCGCCTTCAGGAAGCTGCGTAATCCGCCATTTGCCGGCAGTGTCGGGCGCGTTTCCTTTGATGACGCCGGACATCCAGGCGGGGGCGGGCATGACGGCGAAATCGCCGTTGTTTGTCGCTTGGCCCCATTCCGGAGACCACATCGGAGACGGGTTCACCCATCCTTCCTGAATGGCTTTAACCGTGTAATCAAACGCTTTTTTCACTTGCGGATTCGTATCGCCGATAAACGAGCCGTCGGCTTTGCTCAGGTAAATTTCTCCGTCGGATTGATCGCGCAGCGCGTTGTGCAACAAATCGGTTGTATCAACGAAATATTTGCCGGTTTTTTCGTGGTATTGTTTGGCGGCTGCCGCGAATTTATCCCAGGTGTCGAGAGCCGCCGCCAATCCTGCCGGATCGGCGGGAAGTCCCGCCGCCTGGACCAAATCCTGGCGGTAGTACAAAACGGTCGGTCCGATATCGGTCGGCAGGCCAAGCTGGAAGCTGCCGTCTTTGGAAGACGCTTGCTGCCATTTCCAGTCCAGATAGTTTCCTTTCAGATCTTGCGCGCCCAAATCATTCAGGTTGTAGAAGTTGTCTGTCGCAGCCAGAAATTTTTCCATGAAGCCGATTTCCAGCATGAAGATGTCCGGAGCGCCGGAACCGGCGGAAATGGCTGTCAGCATATTGTTGTGGTGAGCCGTTTGGTCGCCGGTATTTTGCACTTTCACTTGAATGTCGGGATGATCCGCATTCCATTTGTCAACCAGTGTTTCATACCCGTTGTTGCCCAATGTCCAGAACGTAAGTTCAATTTTCTCCTTGGGCGCATCCGTTTGCGCCGCGCCTTGCGTCGATTGCGGGGAATTGTCGTTTGCTTCTGTCCCCCCTTTCTTTCCGCTGCAAGCCGCCAGTGCGAAAACAAGCGCGACCGACAGCAGCAAGAACAAACTCTTGCGAAATGTTGCCATGTGCGAAACCCCTTTCGTATCAATGGATTTTTGATTGCGTGCATGATCATCTTAAAAGATTCGGTCTGAAAAATAGAGGCGGCGATTCTATTTTTTGCGGTTGAAATTTTTATTCCCGCCATCTCAAAACATAACCGCAAAGGCCAAGCATATGTATAGTTACGGGACGAAATACAAGCAGCATTCCCTGCTGAAATTCGGGAGGAACAAATGATAAGAGCACTATCCGTACCGATCATTGCCGTATTGGCAGCCGCATCTGTCATGTTGCCGCATCCGGCCGCCGCCGCGCCCCAAAAACCGGTCGTCCACGCCGAGGCGGCGGCGCTGATCGATGTCACTTCGGGCAGATTGCTCTACAGCCTGAACGGGGAAAAACAAATGCGCATCGCGTCGCTAACGAAAATCATGACAGCCATTGTGGCGATTGAAGCGGGCGATTTGGCGGATAAGGTAAAAGTGGGGGCGAAAGCTTACGGCGTCGAGGGCTCTTCCGTCTATTTAAAGCGCGGCGAGGAAATCAGTCTGGAAAATTTGCTGTACGGCTTGATGCTGCGTTCGGGAAACGATGCGGCTGTCGCGATTGCCGAGCATGTCGGCGGGTCGGTTGACGGATTCGTGAAAATGATGAACGACAAGGCGCAAGAGATCGGGATGCGGCATACCCATTTTGCCAATCCGCACGGATTGGACGCGCCCGATCATTATTCCACCGCCGCCGATTTGGCCAGACTGGCCGCGTATGCGCTCCATAACGCGACCTTTCGCAACATTGTGAAGACGAAGTTGAAAACCGTTCCGGATCCGGGGCAGCCTTGGGACCGCACCTGGATCAACAAAAACAAAATGCTGTCGCTCTATGAAGGAGCGGATGGCGTGAAAACGGGCTACACGAAAAAAGCGGGGCGTTGCCTCGTATCATCCGCGACCAGGGGAGGGCAGCAACTGGCCGTCGTCACGCTCAACGATCCGGTCGATTGGGCGGACCATCGCATATTGCTGGATTACGGGTTGGCCAACTATCCGTTGCGGGAAATCGTCGCGGCGGGGCAGCCGGTCAAAAACACCGGCTACATAGCGGCAAAATCGTTTCGGTATCCGCTGCGCCACGATGAAGAAGGCGCCTTGTCTTACCGGATTAACCGGCATGCGGCCCAATCGTTATCCTATAGGCTGGGATGGCGCGGAAATGTGGAGATCAGGTTGCACGGCGAAACGATCGGGATTGTGCCGCTTATACCCGCCGCCGACACGTCCGCCGCCGAAGCAAATGCGGCGCGCGCATCGGTTAGCGGACGCGCTTTGTCCGCATATATGCGCGCGCTCAGGATGCTGATCACGTTTCAGGAAAGCGAATAATCAGGATCAAGCGAAAGGGGAGGCATGCATGGTCAACGTCATTTGGCTGTTGTTTATCGTGATCGGCATCGTGTTTGCCGCCGCCAAAGGTGACATCAGTCTGGCGACAAACGCCGTTTTCGAAGGCGCGAAGACGGGTGTTACGGTGAGCTTCGGCTTGATCAGCATTTTGGTGTTTTGGCTCGGGATGATGAAAATCGCCGAAGATGCCGGACTGTTGGCCGTTATCGGCAAAATGCTGAGCCCCTTCATCCGCCTCTTGTTCCCCGGCGTTCCCGCAAACCATCCGGCGTTGGGCTATATTTTGTCGAATATGAGCGCGAATATTCTGGGGCTGGGCAACGCCGCCACGCCGATGGGCATCAAGGCGATGCAGGAGTTGCAAAAACTGAATCCGCAAAAAGACACGGCAAGCCCCGACATGTGCACGCTTTTGGCGATCAATACGGCGAGCATTACGCTGATTCCGACAACGCTCATCGCGATTCGCCTGAATTTTCATTCGGCGAATCCGACGGAGATTGTCGGCACCACGCTTGCGGCCACATTCCTGTCCACGACGGCGGCGATTTTGCTCGACAGGTGGTACAGGCGTGTGCACGGAGCGCCGCAAACACCGAAGGGGTGATTGCCTTGCTGTCCGTCATTACGGCGATTTCGGCATGGGCAATTCCGGTTGTTTTGGTGTTTATTCCTTTATATGCGGCCGCGAAAAAAGTACCCGTTTACGAGTCGTTTGTCGACGGCGCCAAAGACGGTTTCGACACGGCCGTCCGCATTATCCCGCATTTGGTCGGCATGATGGTCGCAATCAGCGTGTTCCGCGCTTCCGGCGCCATGGAATGGCTGATCGGGCTGTTCCGGCCGTTTCTGGAAAATTGGGGCGTGCCCGGGGAAGTGCTGCCGCTTGCCGTGCTTCGCCCGATCACCGGCGCGGGCAGTTTGGCGTTCACCGCCGATTTGATCAAACAATTCGGGCCGGACTCCATGATCGGGCGCATGGCCTCGACAATCCAGGGAAGCACGGACACAACCCTCTATGTGCTGACGGTTTATTTTGGCGCCGTCGGCATCCGCAAAACCCGCTACGCTTTGAAAGTCGGCCTCCTCTCCGATCTGGTCGGCTTTATCTCCGCTGTCGCCGTATGCCTGCTCGCGTTCTCCTGATTCTGCGCCATTTTTTCCCGGTTGATGAACTTGTGATTTCTCCTGTTGATGGCTATCATGAAAGTGTAATCGAAAATTTGCGTTGAGGAGAACATGCACGATCAATGGAACGATTGCAAAAAGTGATGGCGCAAGCGGGGATCGCCTCCCGCCGCAAGTGCGAGGAAATGATCACAGCCGGCAGGGTTACGGTAAACGGCGAAACGGTCACGGCGCTTGGCAGCAAAGTCGATCCGGCCGCGGATGAAATCAGGGTCGACGGCAGGCTGCTCGATAAAGAAAAATTTGTATACTACATGTTTCACAAGCCCAAAGGCGTGATCACCAGCATGTCCGACCCGCAAGGGCGAAAAACCGTATCCGACTATATCCGGGGCGTGAAGGAACGGGTGTTTCCCGTCGGGCGGCTCGATTACGACACCGAGGGCCTGTTGCTTTTGACGAACGATGGCGAATTGGCGAACCGCCTGTTGCACCCGAGCCGTCACGTCAAAAAAACATATATCGCGACGGTCGAGGGCATTCCCCACGGGGACAAGCTGGAGAAATTGGCGAACGGCATCAAGTTGCAGGACGGCATGACCAAGCCCGCCGAAGTTGAATATCGCGACGTAAATCTGGAAAAAAACCAAGCGACGATCATCATCTCCATAACGGAAGGGCGCAATCGCCAGGTACGGCGCATGTTTGAAGCGATCGGACACCCGGTCAGGCTGTTGAAGCGCGTCGGATTCGGGCCGCTGCTATTGGAAGGCGTGCCGCGCGGCAAATACCGGAAACTCACGCCGGAAGAAATAGCCGGCTTGCAGCAAGCGGAAGATTCCCTGTTGCCCTGACACAAACATTTCACAAACTTGGTTGGGAGTAAAAAAATTTTTCGCTATAATGAAGGTAGTTGTGAATATTTAATATTGTTCTAAAAGGAAATACACCGAAGCGGGTGATGCGGGTCATGAATCGGAACAAGGCGGTGCAAATCATCATATTGCTCGCGGTTTTGGCGGTAGGCGGGATCACGATCGCAAGCGGCGCGTTTTCCGCCAACAGTTCGGTTCCGAAAGCGGGCGATATGGCGCCCGAGTTCACGTTGGCGGGTCTGGACGGAGCGGATCACAGCCTCTCCGATTACCGCGGCAAAGCGGTCATGATCAATTTTTGGGGAAGCTTTTGCCCACCGTGCGTAAGAGAAATGCCGGCCATTCAAAAACAATATGAAAAAACAGCCGGCGCCGATTTTACGGTGTTGGGCATCAACCTGGATGAAAGCGTCGTTACGGTGAAGAGCTTTATCAATCAGCACGGCGTCACGTTTCCGATCTTGCTCGATAAAGATACCGTGCGCGAGCGGTATGGCGTCACCGCGTTCCCGACGACATTTTTCCTTGACAAAAAAGGCAAAATTATGGTCCGCCATGAGGGTGAAATGAGCGAGGATTTTATCAAAGCCACGTTGGCGAAATTATTGGCGGACTAATTGCCCGTACAGTCTGGCGACAGAAGGGAGTTTGGCCGGCGCGTGGTCTTCGAAAATACTAAATGCGAATGCGGGCATCAAAATCCTGCGGGAACCGTGCTTTGCGAAAGTTGCGGCAAACCGTTGCAGGAGCATGCCGGGCAAAAACTGCTGGAAATGCGTTATGACGGAGTGGCGCGCCGTTCGCAAAAAGCGAATCCGAACATCATCGACCGTATCTGGAATTTCTTTTCATCGGTTCGAAACGCCGTCATCATCATTGTCATTACGCTGGTCGGCGCTTCGCTGGGGACGGTTTATCCGCAGGAAAACACATTTATTCATTTTGATCCGTCCGTTTACTACAAAGAAACATATGGCACGCTTGGCGAAATCTATTATTTGCTCGGACTTTCGCACACGTATACTTCCTGGTGGTTCAAGACGCTCTTGGTGATGCTCGGAGCGTCGCTTGTAATTTGCAGCCTCGATCGCGTGGTGCCTTTGTACCGCGCGCTCAACAAGCAAAAAATCCGGAAGCATCGTGAATTTATCCAGCGGCAGCGCGTGACGTATATGGGGCCGATTCCCGCCGGGGTGAGCGACCGGGCCTGGGTGGAAAAGTTCGCGGAAATATTGCGGAAAAAGCGTTTCCGCGTGCGCATGGACGGCTCCGCGCTGTTGGCCGAAAAAAACCGGTTCAGCCGTTGGGGGCCGTACATCAACCATTGCGGGCTGATCATCTTTTTGCTCGCGGTATTGCTGCGCGGCGTGCCCGGCTGGTACATGGATGAGTACGTCAATGTGTTGGAAGGCGATACCGTTCCGATTCCGGGAACGCCTTATTTTGTGCAAAACAAGCAGTTTACGGCAGAATATTATTCCGCTGCGGAACTGCCCGAGAAATTCCGCGATGAACAGCGCTATGTGCCGAAGTTGTTTCGCACGGAGGCGGTGTTGTACAAATGTACGGCAAACTGCGGCGATCCGGCAAAGAAACCGGTGCTGACCAAAGTCAAAGAAGGCGATATCGAGGTTAACCACCCGTTGAGCTATAAAGGGATGAAGCTGTACCAGATTGATTTCAGCCAAACGCCGCAAATTGTCAGCATCGATACTTTTTTAACCGACCAAACGACCGGGAAATCGTACGGCCCGTTTACGCTTTCGATGAAAAATCCGCAGGAAAGCTACGATGTCGGGCCCTATCATTTGGAACTGAAAAGTTATTTTCCCGATTTCGCGATAAACGAACAAAAAAAGCCCTATACGAAGTCGAACAATCCGAATGCTCCGGCGTTTGTGTTTCTGGTGACCGGACCCGGCATCGCGCAAACGGGCGAAATCTATATTTATTTTCCGTTGCCGCAAGATCAAGAGCGCTTCAGCCAGGACAAGCTGAACGGCGATTTCGGCAAAAAAATCGCCATAGACGCCAAATCGATGGACGATGTGCGGATCGCGTTGTACACGAGTTTGCTAAACGCGCATGTGGAACGGGCGATTCCTTACATTTTTAGCGGCGCGATCATTTTCATAATCGGCGTGGCGATGGGAGTATATTGGCAGCACAGACGCGTCTGGCTTACCGTAGAAGACGGCGCTTTGCTGCTCGGGGCACATACGAATAAAAACTGGATCGGGTTAAGAAGAGAGGTTGCCGCGATGCTCGGCAAATCGGGCATCGCCGTGAAGCCGAAACAGTTGGAAAACGGAGGCGAACAACGTTGAATTGGTTGGCATTTAGCAGCCAGGCGCTGCTCATCGCATTTGTAATGTATTGTCTGGCATTCATTTCGTTTGTCATTGCCATTGCCGGAAGCCGCTTCAACAACCGCGAGCCGGAAAAACACCGCAAGCGTTGGGGGAATTTCGCATTTTTTCTTATTGTTGTCGGTTTTGCGGCGCAGGTCGTTTATTTCTTCGCCCGTTGGGCAGGCGGGGGACACGTGCCGACCAGCAACATGTTTGAGTTTATGACTTTTCTTGGCATGATGATTATGGCGGCGTTTATTGTCATTTACCTGTTTTACCGCGCGCCGTTGTTGGGAGTGTTTGCGGCGCCGGTCGGCATCATCATTTTGGCTTACGCGGCGGTATTTCCGAAAGAAGTGCAGCCGCTTATTCCCGCTCTGCAAAGCTATTGGCTCTATATTCATGTGACGACCGCCGCGTTGGGAGAAGCTTTTTTCGCCGTCGGTTTCGCCGCCGGCCTGATGTATTTGCTGTGCACGGTCAATTATCGGGACAGCGGCAAAATTGCGCGCCGCGAGCGCTTTTGGTTGGAAATGTCGTTGTTTGTCATCCTTATCGTGGTCGGCTTTATCGCAGATATTTTCGGTTTTCGGGCCGCCGGCTACGAAGCGGAATTCGTGCAGCAAGTGGTTACGGTTGACCAGAACGGACAACCCCAAACGGTCGAGCAAAAAGTCGAATATACACTGCCTGCGCTCGTCAAGCCGTATAACAGCGAAAAAACGCACATGGACGCCTTCCTGGGGATGAATGACGCGCTGTTTGCCGCGCCGGGCTGGATGAAAGGCGTCAATGCCGGACGCAAACTGAATACGATTCTGTGGGCAATCATCACCGGAGCGCTTTTGTACGCCTTGCTTCGCCTTGTTTTGCGCAAGCCGGTCGGAGCGTCGTTTGGCGGCATCATGAACGGGATCGACCCCGATGACCTCGATGAAATCTGCTATCGGGCGATCGCCATCGGCTTTCCCATTTATACGTTGGGCGCGCTGGTCTTTGCCATGATATGGGCGCAAGAAGCGTGGGGCAGGTTTTGGGGCTTTGATCCGAAAGAAACATGGGCGCTTATCACCTGGTTGTTTTACACGTTGTTTTTGCATTTGCGCCTGTCCCGCGGGTGGCAGGGAAAAAAATCATCCTGGCTTGCGGTCATCGGGTTTATTGTCGTCATGTTTACGCTGATTGGCGTTAATCTGATTATCGCCGGACTTCATTCGTATGCCGGTGTGTAAAGCTCCGGCTGTGCTATGTCCGGCGGCCTCATGTAGGGCAACCCATTCCAAGAACGGGAGTTGAGGAGATGGACGAAAAATTGAAGCGCATTCTGGTTGTGGACGATGAAGAAAGGATTCGCCGTTTGCTGCGCATGTATCTGGAGAAGGAAGGGTTCCAGATCGATGAAGCGGAAGACGGCGAAACGGCGCTGCGCAAGGCGATAGCCGAGGATTTTGCGTTGATTTTGCTTGATTTGATGTTGCCGGGTATGGACGGCATGGAAGTATGCACAAGGCTGCGCCAGGTCAAAGCAACGCCGGTCATCATGTTGACCGCAAAAGGGGAAGAAGCAAACCGGGTGCATGGCTTTGAAGCGGGCACCGACGATTACGTTGTCAAGCCGTTCAGCCCGCGGGAAGTCATATACCGGGTCAAGGCGATTTTGCGCCGGTCCTCGGCTACGGCTTTTCTTTCCCGCCAGGATGGTTCGAGCAACGTGATCGTATTTCCGCACCTGACGATTGAACATGATGCGCACCGGGTTACGGTCGCGGGACAGGAAGTCAGCCTGACGCCGAAAGAATATGAATTGTTGCATTACCTGGCTTCCTCGCCCGATAAAGTGTTTTCCCGGGAAGATTTGCTGAAGGACGTATGGAATTATGAATTTTTCGGCGATTTGCGCACTGTGGACACGCATGTGAAGCGGTTGCGCGAAAAGTTGAATAAAGTTTCCGCCGAGGCCGCGGCGATGATCACGACTGTATGGGGCGTCGGCTACAAGCTCGAGGTGCCGAAATAAGTGGCGATCTGGCGAAGTGTTGTAGGCAAACTGTGGCTGACGATCATTGCGCTGGTGGCGCTGGTTTTGATCATATTGGGCAGCTTTCTGTTGGAATACATCGATATGACGTTTTCCAACGCGGACCAAATCAAAAGGCTGTTTATTTATGTGGGGATTATCGGTTTTTTTCTGACTACCTTTTTTGCCTTTTTTTTATCAACCCGCATCACGCGTCCGCTTGTGCAAATGAAAGAAGCGGCGGATATGATCTCAATGGGGCGATATGGCATTCGGGTGCCGGTTTCCTCGCAGGATGAAATCGGCGAATTGGCCAAGACGCTGAACCATATGGCCACGAAACTGCAGGCCACCGTCCATGACCTCAGCATGGAAAAAGAACATTTGGCCGGGATTTTGCGCAGCATGACGGACGCCGTCATTACATTCAGCGTCGAGGGAAACGTGATTTTGGCCAACCCGCAGGGACAAAAAATACTGCGCGATTGGCATTCGCTGTTATGGGAGCAGGAGGCGTCGCCGGATGAGCAGTTGGGACAAGTGCCGGCGCCGTTAAGAGTTCCGTTCGAGACGGCGGTTACACACTCGCGGGATACAATAAGCAAGGTCAATGTGCTGAACGGCGTTTGGTCGGTGGCCATGACGCCGCTATACTCCGGCGGTCCGATTCACGGCGCCGTCGCGGTGTTGCGGGATGTCACCGAAGAGCATCGGTTGGAGAAACTGCGCAAAGATTTTGTGGCCAACGTTTCGCACGAACTGCGCACGCCGATTTCCATGCTGCAGGGATACAGCGAAGCGCTGCTTGACGATATTGCCGCCACTCCCGAGGAACGCAACGAACTGGTTCAAGTCATTTACGACGAGTCTTTGCGCATGGGGCGTCTGGTCAAGGATTTGCTGGACCTGGCGCGCATGGAAGCCGGGCATCTGGAACTAAATTTCGGCAAGGTGGATTTGCGCGTCCTCTTGTCCCGCGTGAACCGGAAATTCAGCGTGATGTGCAAAGAGAAAGGAATCCGTTTGGAGCTTGCCGTAGCGGACGGCGAATTCGTTTGCCAGCATGCCGATGAAGACAGGCTGGAGCAAGTTTTGACCAATCTGCTGGATAATGCCGTGCGCCATACGCCGTCCGGCAAGGCGATCACGATCCGCTTGAAGCCGGATACGCTCCATCACGCGGAAGCGATCTTGCTGGAAATTGCCGATGAAGGGCAGGGCATTCCCGCACAGGATGTGCCTTACGTGTTTGAGCGGTTCTATAAAGCGGACAAAGCGCGGACGCGGGGGAATTCGTCCGGAGGCACCGGATTGGGGCTTGCGATCGTCAAAAATATTGTGGAAGCGCATCAAGGGCAAGTAAGCGTAACGAGTACGGAACATGTCGGAACGACCTTTTCGGTCAAAATTCCGGTCAAAGAGCAGCGCAAGGGCAAATAGGCGCAAATATGGGTGGGCTGCGGATTTTGGCAAATCATGCCGCTTGCTGTGGAATGGTCGCGTTTAATCTTGTTGCCCGTGAAACAAAAACCGTCCGGTCAAATGGCCGGACGGTTTTCGTGTGCCAACATTACAGCGCGACTTGCTTGATTTTGACAATTTCCGCCGCCGATTGGGCAAGGTTGCGCAGCAGCTCCAGGGGAGCGGCCTTGTCAATCGTCAGCACCATGACGGCGGCGCCGCCGACAATTTTCCGGCCAACTTGCATCGTCGCAATATTGACGTCGTTGTTGCCCAGCGCCGTTCCGATTTTGCCGACGATACCGGGCTTGTCGTGATGGGATACGAGCAGCAGGTTGCCTTCCGGCACAACATCGACGGGGTATTGGTCGATTTGCACGATGCGCGCGCCGTAGCCGTTCAACAGCGTGCCGGAAACGGAGCGCTCCTCTTTGTTCGTTTTTACCGAGACGGTAATCAGATTGGTAAAGCCTTTGGAAGACGAAGTCTTTTGCTCGACAATGCGGACATCGCGGGATTTAGCCAGATGCATGGCGCTCACAATATTGACTTCCGAGCCGTAGGCCGGCGACAAAACGCCTTTGACCACATATCGGGTGAGCGGCGCAACGTCCGTATCCGCCAACTCGCCGGAAGTGCTGATATGCACCTCCTGCACGGGGCCGTCGATAACTTGCGCCAGCAACGCGCCCATTTTCTCGGCAAGCGTAAAATACGGCTGCAGCTTTTTCAATACGTTCGGCGCCACGGGCGGAATGTTCACCGCGTTTTTAAACGGCTCATCCCGCAAAATATGCAGCACTTCTTCGGAAACGTCGACGGCGACGTTTTCCTGCGCCTCCACCGTGGAAGCGCCCAAATGGGGCGTGACGATGATCTTGGGATGGTGCAAAAACGGATGGTCCGCTGCCGGCGGTTCCTGCTCAAATACGTCAAAAGCGGCGCCGGCCACAATGCCCGCGTCGATTGCTTCCACGAGCGACTTTTCGTTGACGAGGCCGCCTCTTGCGCAGTTGATAATCCGCACGCCTTTTTTCATGATGGCAAATTGCGGCTTGTCGATCATGTTGCGGGTTTCATTCGTTAAAGGCGTATGCAGGGTAATGAAATCCGCCTTGGCGCAAATTTCGTCGACGGAACTCAGTTTGACGCCCAGCTTTTCGGCGCGTTCCTCGCTCAAATACGGGTCAAACCCGATTACATCCATCCCGAACGCTTTGGCGCGTTTGGCCACCTCGCTGCCGATTCGTCCCATGCCGATAATGCCCAGCGTTTTGTTGCGCAGCTCCACGCCCACGAACGATTTGCGGTCCCACACGCCTTCGCACGTCTTGCGGTAAGCTTGCGGAATATGGCGGGATACGGCCATCAACATCGCGAAAGCGTGCTCGCAAGTCGAAACCGTATTGCCGTCAGGCGCATTGATGACGATGATGCCTTTTTCCGTGGCGGCCTGCAGGTCGATATTGTCGACGCCGACGCCGGCGCGGCCGATTACTTTCAGCTTGGCGGCGGCATCCATAATTTTTGCGGTTACTTTTGTTTGGCTGCGGACAAGCAGCGCGTCGTAATCGCCGATAATCTCGATCAACTGCTCTTCGGACAAGCCGGTCTTTTTCTCTACCGTAACATCCGGCGCGTCGGTCAACTGCTGGATCCCCATGTCGCTGATCGGGTCCGATACAAGAACTTTGAACATAAAATGGTTCCTCCTAATCCTTTTTGTCAACAAAAAAACTCTCAACCTCACACGTCTGGCGTATGAAGGGACGAGAGTTGTTTCGTGGTGCCACCCTTTTTCGCAATCCGTTCGCACGAACTGCCTTAGCCGGTCAAATGACCGCAACGTTAACGGGGTTACCGTTCGCACCTATTTCCTTGACAACCATAGTTGCCATAAGCTTGTTTCAGTGCGACAACTCAGGAATGCTCCGCATGCCTGCACCACCGGTTTGCACCGACCACCGGCTCTCTGGAAGGCTTTTTCGCATGCTTGGTTCCGTCATCGTTATTTTCGCGATGTATGCTTGTTTTTTCATAATGGTACACTGCGAAAGCCCGCAATGTCAATAGCAAAAAGCTTGCTGTTAACGATTGTTAACCGTATCGTTATAGCGCTTTACGCAATCGTCATAAAGCTGTTGCGCGAACGCCGCGTCTTTCCAGCCTTCGATGATCGTCTTCTTGTTTTCAAGATCTTTATAGACCTGGAAAAAGTGGGCGATCTCTTTCAGCTTGTGCTGCGGGATGTCTTTTAGGGAATTGACTTCCCGCCAACGCGGATCATGCACCGGCACCGCCAGCAGCTTCTCGTCCTGGCCTTTATCGTCGGACATGATCAGCACGCCGATCACGCGGGATTCGATCACGCAGCCCGGGAACGTCGGGAAGGTGGTCAGCACCAGAATGTCAAGCGGGTCGCCGTCCAGCGCCAGCGTATTTTCCAGATATCCATATTCCGTCGGATAATGCATCGGCGAATACAGGACACGGTCAAGCACAAACGCTTTTTTCTCTTTATCGAATTCGTATTTGTTTTGGCTGCCTGTCGGAATTTCGATAAAAGCGTCAACTATCAGGTTGGACATGAACGTTGCCTCCTATTAATTCTAAGTAAACCACGGGGAATTCATGTTCATAATCAACATTTTATATTTTATAGCAGCGCGGGGGACAATTGCAACAGTTTTCCGCCTCAATCGATGAAAAAGGGCAATTGCGGCAGGCGTTCGTTCCGGTAATATTTCGCCTTGCCGTTGTTGAAATCGCCGGCGCGCACCCCGGCGGAATTCACCAACGTTGCCGCGATGTCATCGACCGTCGACAGGCGCATTTTTTTCGCGTTGCCTTTCGCGATCATATCATCGATGTCGATGGCCAAATCTTGCGGGTAAAAGTTGGCAAACACCATGTTTTCCGAAAGCCATGCGGCGAGATAACGGTTTTTTTCGTTCAGATTCAACTTTTCCCAAAGGTTCAGGGACAGGCCCGACTTCGCATCTACCGGCGTGAGCGTCGGATCGACCGTTTCGTTCCACAGCACAATCGCGTCGTAAAATTGCAGTTGCGAGTGCAAAGCGAACCGTTTCGCTTCCGTGATATAGGAATCATTGCGGACGGCGTCGGCCCATTTTATCCCGTCGTCGGCCTGCTTTTCCAGCAACCGGTCCGCTCCGCTCGCGAACAAACGCAAGCTTTTCATATAGCCCGTTTGCGCGTCGAGCAACAGAGGCGAATTTTGCGGCAGGGTGATATGTTGTATCGCGCTGTATTTCTCGTTGGCCAGCCGTTGCAACCCTTTAAGCAACGATTTGACATCGGTGGTGGCATCCGGCGCCGCAATCGCCTCCATGTCCGCGGACCACTTATTTTGAAATTCCCGGAACGGCGAATAAATGGTATGATAAAATGAGACCAGGACCTGCTGCTCGTAAGCGGACGGTTGTTTTTTTACGGCGTCATCACCGGGGTGCAGTTTTGCGTATTGCGTCTGCATTTCATGCCTGCCGATTTGCACGCCGTAGAAAAATGCGCCGACAGCTGCGACCAGCATGAAAATAAACACAAAAATAAACAGATAATCGGAGCGGGTAAGTCTTTTTTCCATACCGAGACCTCTTTCGGATTGTATATATGATTGGCTTCCAACTATTTGCATTCAGTATAGGGGAAAATGTCGGAAAAGGGAAGATAATCTGAAAGCGGGAGAAGCCGGATGAAAAAATGGAATTGGCGAAAATGGCGAATTCGCAGGATCAAGATCGAGGAAATTGACGAACGGCTGCTCCTGATCAATCTCTATGCGACGCAGGCGCTTTCCTTTTGCCTGGGGATTGTCGTCATTTGGCTGCAAAGAAACAACGATCTTCATTTGTGGGCGTTTGACCGCCTTGAGCAAGCTTTCATCTGGGGCGGATTGTTGGCCGCGGTCGTTATCGCCGGAGATTTGCTGTTGAACCGGTTTGTTCCCGAGGAAGTGACCGATGACGGCGGGATGAACGAGAAAATATTCCGGAATCGCCCGCTGTGGCACGTGGCTTTCATTTGCCTTGTCGTGTCGATCAGCGAGGAAATGTTGTTTCGCGGCGCGATACAGCATGCGCTTGGCGCCTATTGGACCAGCATTGTTTTTGCCACCCTGCATTTCCGCTATCTTCGCCATTGGCTCATGACGGGAATGGTTTTTTCCGTCAGTTACGGGCTTGGTTGGATTTATGCGCAAACAGGCACCTTATTGACACCGATATTCGCCCATTTTATGATAGATTTTGTGATGGGCAGTATGATTCGGTGGCGGAGGGAATTATGACCAAAGAAACGCATGAAGAAACGGAACAGTCGCCATTTCCCCCCAGGAGAGTGTTGCATCCGTCCAACAAGGCGAAAATGGCGAAAATATTTTACGGGTCGTTATTTGTGCTTTTTTTATCATTGGTGGTCGGCCTGATCGTCTGGGGCATTCGGCTGAAATCCGGCGTTTGAGCTAATTCGCGGTTTCCGGCGGGTGCAAGTCGATCGTTCGCGGGTCGACGAAAGAGTAGCCTTTTTCTTCAAGTGTTGTCAACAGCTCATCCAGCGCGGCGACGGTCCACGGCAATTCATGCATCAAAATGTTGCTGCCGGGATGCAGTTGCTGCAGCACGGATTGGATCACCCCGTCGGGTTTGTGCTGGTTGTCCGCCCAGTCGAGCGAGCCGTTGGACCACGTCATATACAAGAGATTGTTTTTCGCGCAAACCTCTTTCACAAAACCTTTTCCGGCGCCATAAGGCGGGCGGAAAAACACAGGCGTATAGCCGGTCGTATCTTTGACGATTTGCTGCACGTCGCCGATCTGTTGTTCGACTTTCTCCTTGTTTTCTTTGGACAGATCGATATGATCCCATGAATGATTGCCGATTGTTTGTCCGCGTTCATAAATTTCCTTCAGCAGATCGGGATTTTGCTTGACCCGATACCCGTTTACGAAAAATATCGCCTTGGCATGGTGTTTATCCAACGTATCGAGCAAGCCGCCCAACGTTTCTTCCGCTTTCGGGCCGTCGTCAAAAGTCAGCAAGACAACTTTATTGTTTCCGTTTTTGTCAAGCGGCTTGACGAAATAGGCGGAGGAAATGTAATACTCCGGCTTGACCGGTGTTGGCGTCGGAGTTGGCGTTGCCGTTGCGGTTGGCGTTGGCGTCGGAGTTGGCGTCGCCGATTGTTCAATAGCGGCGGAAGGAGCGGTCCCGGCTTCGGCCGTTTCGCCGTTATTTGCCTGCGGCAGCGTTTTTTGGCCGCATCCGCTTAACACAAGCGACATAATGGCAAGCAACATGATGAATCTTCTCATGGCGGTTTCTCTCCCGAAATATTGTCGAATTGGTACTATCGTATCACAGATTTTCCGCTTTGTTGCGGATTTTTTTCGACCATTTTCAACATGCGTTTCCTTAATTTATAAAGAATGTGCAATCAGACAACGGGGAAACTATGGAGCGAAATAAATCATCTGGTTGTGAAAAGGAGATGCCTTGGCATATGCGAATGTTCTCGTTTTTAATCGGAGGCGTCTGCGGCGCCGCGGCCGCGTTATGGATGACCCGCAACAACAGGCCGTTCATGTCGGCAATGGGCGAGGCGGCTTCACGATGGTTTGGCGCGAACCAGTTCGCCAACCGTTCAAACGAGCCCCAAAAAGCTGCCGGGTCAAACGCCGCGGGCAACGGTCAGTTGCGGGACATGATCAAATCCGATTCCCAAGTGAAACAATCGGTCAACGAGATACTTGCGGAAAACGGCGGAAATACAATGCAATAGGCCTTTTGGGGAAACGAACGCGAACCATTTTCGCATTGTCCGAAAATGGTTCTTTTTTCGTTATGAATGGGTAGTGCATTCGCCGGCGTTTAATGATAACATATGCTTAAGAATCTATGATTTCACCAATCGCAGTTTGCAGCCATAATTTGTTAAGACAGCGGTGTAAGGGAGGATCCTGCGTTGAAAATTGAGCGTTTAAGTCAGGATAAGATTAGGATTTTCCTTACGTTCGATGATTTGCAGGAGCGCGGCATCCAAAAGGAAGATATGTGGCGCGAAATACCGAAAGTGCATGACCTTTTCAGCGAAATGATGGATCAGGCGTATAACGAATTAGGTTTTGACGCTTCCGGACCGTTGGCGGTGGAGGTGTTTGCGCTTCCCGCGCAAGGAATGGTTGTCATCGTTACAAGAGGAAAAATGGAGTCCGCGCGTACCGAAGATGAGGAAACGGAAGAGGACATTTACGAAATGGAGGTTACGTTAGAGCAGAGCGACGTTATCTCCTACGCTTTTCACGACTTTGAGATGCTGTTGTCGGCGGTAAAAGCGCTCAGGCATCATCTTATTGCCGACGGAAGTTTATATTCTTACAAGGGAAAATGGATCTTGCAGCTTGAGCCGATTTCCGATGACGAGCGGCGTTATCAAGCGGTGATCGCCATTTTGTCCGAATACGGCGAAGCGACTTCCTTAACAAGCGCGGTACTGGCAGAGTATGGGAAGTTAATTGTCCCGGAAAACGCCGTTTACGAACTTTCCGAACGTTTCAAATAGGAGATACAATGGAACTGATCTCGTTGTTGGCCGCCGCGATTGCGCCCGGGGCGTCGTTGCTCGCCTATTTCTACTTAAAGGACAAGTACGAATCCGAGCCTATTAAACTCGTAGGCAAACTGTTTGTTTTCGGCATTTTGCTCGTATTTCCCACGATGATTTTTCAGCGCGGCCTTGAACTGGCCGGCGGGGATAATCCGGTCATGTTTTCATTTGTCGTGTCGGCAAGCGTTGAGGAATTTTTCAAATGGTTTGTGCTTTACTTCGTGATTTTCAGCCATAAAGAATTTGACGAGCCGTATGACGGCATCGTCTATGCGGTTTCATTGTCGCTAGGGTTTGCGACCATGGAAAATTTGCTCTATGCCTTCCTGAATGAAATGTCGTTTTCCTCCTTGCTGATGCGCGCGTTGTTGCCGGTTTCCGGACATGCTTTATTCGGCGTGATGATGGGCTATTATTTGGGCAAGGCCAAATTCGTCCCTGCCCATGCGCGGCGCAAATGGCTGATCTATTCGTTGCTGTTGCCGATCATTTGGCATGGCCTGTTTGATTACATCATCCTTGTGTTCAAACACTTTACCTGGGTCATTGTTCCGTTTATGGCATTATTGTGGGCCGGATGCATTTGGCGGGTGAAGCGGGCCAACCTGCGATCGCCATACCGAAGCCTGCAGCGGGATCCGGATGTCAAAGGGATTAATTTTCCGTAAATTCGCCCATAATGAAACATATTCTGAACTTGATGCGGAGGGATTTTCGGTTGGTTAGGCGCGTAAAGGTTACGATCCGCTGCCGCCGCTGCGGTGAACGCTTTATTTTGCGGGGCAGAAAAGATCGCGGCAAGCTCGATACGGGCTTTCGGCGATGCCTGTGTGACAACGAATCGGATTTTGACATTCAGGAAGAACAATAGCGCACATGCATAAACCTCCTTTTTTCAACGAACAATACGATTGGAAATTGTCGTTGCGGAAAGGAGTTTTAATTTATGTACACACGATTGAGCGCCGTGATGTTCCCGATTCTGGCCATCGCTCTGGCGGCCGTAGGAATTTGGGGCTATCAGGAGCACCAGGATAAAAACGCGGTGCTGATTAAAGCGGAAAACCAGTACCAGCGATCGTTTCATGATTTGAGTTTTCATATCGCCAGTTTACATAAAGAACTGGGCCATGCGCTGGCTGTTAACGCCGGTTCGCACGCTTTTTTGCGCAAAAGCATGGCGAATGTGTGGCGCTTGACCAGTCAGGCGCAAGGCGAGATCAACCAATTGCCGCTCTCGCTGTTGCCGTTTCATAAAACGGAGGAATTTTTGGCGAATATCAGCAATTTCGCCTATCGCACTTCCTTGCGGGATTTGCGAAGCGAGCCGCTTTCGGACGGCGAATTGAAAACTTTGCAGGCGTTGTATGAACGCTCGCATGAAATCTCGAACGAATTGAAAAACGTGCAGGCCAAAGTCATCCGGCATCATTTGCGCTGGATGGATGTGGAAATGGCGCTCGCGACACAGCATGAACAGATGGACAACACCATTATTGACGGATTTAAAACGGTCGACAACAAAGTGGGCGCATATCCAGAATTGGATTGGGGAGCCGCCGCGGCGGCCATGCACCAGGACCGCTCAACGCGGATGCTATCGGGGAGCGCGGTTACGCCGCAAGATATCAAACGCAAAGCCGCCGGCTTTTTGCATTGGCCAAGCGGGAAGGCCGCGCAACTGAAAGTCGTGGAAAACGGGAAAGGCACGGAATACTCCTCTTACAGCGTATCGGCAAAGATGGGGGATCGCGAATACCAGCTGGATTATAGCAAAAAAGGCGGCCGTTTGCTGTGGTATATGGCGGACCGCCCGATCAAAAGCAAAAAGTTGTCGCCGGACCAGGCTGTGGCATACGCCCGAAAATTTTTAAAGGCGCACGGTTTCCCGGATGCGGAGCCGGTGAATTACACGGCTTCTGACAACTCCGCAGGCATCGTGATGGTGCCGGTGCACAACGATGTATTGATTTATCCGCGGCAAATCGGCGTCAACGTTGCCTTGGACAACGGCGAGGTAATCGGATTGAACGTGGTCGACTATGCGTACGAATCGGATACAAAAGCGCTGACGCCGCCGAAAATGAGGCCGGATGAAGCGCGGAAATTCCTGAACAAAAATTTTCAGGTGCAAGGTGAAAAACTGGCGTTAATCCGCAACGATATGAACCGGGACGTTCTATGCTACGAATTTACCGGGCGAATTAACGGCGGCACGTACCGGATTTTCATCAACGCAACGGACGGCGCGGAAGAAAAAGTTGAGACGATCGACGGTGTCGTTTGATTCTTCCCGCCCTTCCCGCATCATGTTATAATGGAATAAAGAAACATGGTGCGGGAAAGGTTGAAGCCGATGCAGCCAAGGATCAACCAACAATTGTTTATCCAACTTTTATCGGGCGACCGTAATGAAATGGACCAGGAATACAAATCGCGGATAGCGGATTTGCGGGAAAATTTGATTTACATGGAAGTCCCGCTCAACATCAGGACCGGAAGGCTGCGAAAGCTTAACACGGGCGATTTGCTGTCCATTTATTACGTGGATCAGGATGGCATAAAATATAAATTTACGTCGGAAGTGGTCGGGTTCGGCAGAAATGTGATTCCCCAGGTGATCATTCAACAACCGGATCCCAGCCGCATTGCCAGGGAACAGCGCAGACGGTTTCTCAGGGTGCCGGCGGAGCTTGAGATCTCGGTCAAAATTCCGGAACAAGGCTGGCTGCTGGGGCTTACCGAAAATATAAGCGGGGGCGGCCTTTCCGCCATTTTCGACGGTGTCGTTCCGTTGGAAGCGAACATGAGGCTGACAAGTTGGTTGCATGTGCCGTTTAAAAACGGCATGATCGAGTTTGTGCAGTTTGTGGGGGAAGTTTTGCGGGTCAACAAACTTGAAACAGGCAGGCAATTGGTCATGTTCAAATTTGTCGAGATCGCTCCCTCGGATGAGCAGAAAATCATCCGTTTCTGTTTTGAAAGGCAATTGTTAAATAAGAAGTGAAAGGCAATAATAAACATGAAGGATTATCGCCACGAGCGTTTTCAAACGCTGTACATCCTCTTTTCCGCCCAAATCGAAAAATGGCTGCTTTGCTCCATTGCCGTACTGTTCGCGCTGCTTGTTGCCGTACAACTGCTTTTTTCTTTGTGAACGGAAGTTTTGCAATCTCCCTCATTCTTATGGTATAATTTTTTCGTTCGCAGGCAGTGCCTGCTTTTTTGTTGAAGCATCGGCAAATGGAAAGAGGCGATTGATTGAACGGCGAACGTTTCAATGTGGCGATAGACGGACCCGCCGGCGCCGGGAAAAGCACCGTTGCGCGACTTGTCGCCCAAAAACTGCGCTTTATTTATGTTGATACGGGAGCCATGTACCGGGCAATCACCTGGGAGGCGCTGAAGGCCAAAATTGCGGCGGACGACGCCAGGAAAATCGCGGAGTTGGCGAAATCTTTGGAAATCAGGCTGCATCCGACGGAGCACAGCCAGCAAGTATGGGTCAACGGCGTGGATGTCACCGCTAATCTCCGGTCTGCCGCGGTGAACGAGCGGGTATCGCAAATTGCGCAAATTCCCGCGGTCCGGGAATTGTTGACCGCAATGCAAAAACAGATGGCTTCAGGCCAAGGCGTCGTCATGGACGGCCGCGATATCGGCACGCATGTGCTGCCGGATGCGAAAGTCAAAATCTTTTTGACCGCGTCGGTGGAGGAACGCGCGATGCGGCGCTATAAAGAATTGGTGGATTCCGGACAAGTCGTCGATTTTGCCCAACTGAAACGGGAATTGACCGCCCGCGATCAGATGGACGAAGGGCGCGCGGTTTCCCCTTTAACGAAGGCGCCGGATGCCGTATATGTGGATTCGACCGGCATGTCCATACATGAAGTGGTGGAATATATTTTAAAATTGTGCCATGCAGCGAAGCCGACGAGCAAGTGACGTATGTATGCGATCGGCAGCCGGTTACCATAATACGTAATATCGGACCCGTTTATAATTCCCGCATGAAATTCCTGCGGAATACAATAAATTATAAGAATTTTATCTTGCCCGCATCATGTCGATATCCATGCGGCTTGGGGTTGGAACTGAGGAGGAAGAACAGATGACGGAAGAAATGAAAGTTGAAGCAAACGAATTGGCGGATGACACCGCGGCTGAAGGGACTGAAAAGCAAACGGAACAGCCGGAAAACGAAGCGGCAGGCGCCGGATTGGCCGAGCAATTTGACCAGATCAAGTCGTTGAAAAAAGGTGACATCGTCTCGGGAAAGATCGTCAAGGTTGAAGACAATCAGGCTTTGGTCGATATCGGCTACAAATACGATGGCGTGCTTCCTGTTCGCGAGATGTCGTCCGTACACGTCGAACATGCTGCGGAAGCCGTATCCGTCGGGCAAGCGGTAACGTGCAAAGTCA
Source organism: Bacilli bacterium (assembly GCA_036381315.1). NCBI lineage: Bacteria > Bacillati > Bacillota > Bacilli > Bacilli bacterium. The sequence goes on from DASVDB010000140.1 coordinate 40,098, forward strand.
TCTCCATCAATGATGAGAAAGAAGTCCTGACGCTATCCAAGCGTGCGGTCGACGCGGAAAAAGCCTGGCAGGATGTGCAAGCCAAGTTTGCGTCCGGAGAAATCATCGAAGCAACCGTTGCCGAAGTTGTCAAAGGCGGATTGGTAGTGGATATCGGCTTGCGCGGATTTATTCCGGCTTCGCTTGTCGAACGCCATTTTGTCGAAGATTTCAGCGATTACAAAGGTCGTAAGTTGAGGCTGAAAGTCAAGGAAATCGACCGGGAAAAAAATAAAGTGATCCTTTCGCAAAAAGACGTTTTGGATGAAGAATACGAAATGAAAAAGCAGCAAATATTCGCCAGCCTGCAGGTCGGGCAAGAACTGACGGGCGTCGTGCAGCGCATTACCCCGTTTGGCGTGTTTGTGGACATCGGCGGCATTGACGGATTGGTCCACATTTCCGAGATGGCCTGGCATCATGTTGAGCATCCGTCGGAAGTTGTGCAAGTAGGCCAGGAAGTGCAAGTGAAAGTCCTGAAACTGGATCCGCAAAACGATCGCATCAGCTTGAGCATGAAGGCCGCCATGCCCGGTCCGTGGGAACTGGCCCGCGATCAGATAAAAGCCGGGGAGATCGTCACCGGAACCGTGAAGCGGCTCGTTTCCTTTGGCGCATTTGTCGAAATTGCTCCGGGTGTCGAAGGGCTGGTGCACATTTCGCAAATTTCCCGCAAGCATATCGGCACGCCGCATGAAGTGCTGCAAGAAGGCCAGCAGGTAAAAGTTAAAATTCTGGAGTTTCTTCCCGCGGAAAAAAGAGCTTCGCTCAGCATCAAGGAGACGGAGGAGCCGCTTGCCGAGCAGCCGAAGCGCAAGGAGCACCACGAAGCCGTAAATAACGAAAACGTATCGCTGAACAACCAGGGGATGACGACGACTTTGGGCGAACGGCTCGGCGATAAGTTAAACAAGCTGAAATAATGCCCGAATTCGTGTACAAACTGCCCTCCGCAAAACAGCAGCCGGCAACGGCTGCTGTTTTGCGTGTTGGCCGGGATTATTTTGCTTGATCCAAACAAACACTACATAAAAACGTTTGCGGGTGAGCGGATTGAATCCCGGGGTGCTTGCATGGTTAATTGCGGTAGCGGCAATCATTCTTTTGGTAAGCGGCTGGAAGCGGGAAATGATCGGCGCGATGTCCGGCCGGGATTTTGTTGTTTTTGCGGCAGGCTGGATGTTGCTCAATCGGGTACGGCTCCCGATCGGTCATCGGCTCGCCGTTTCGGCGGCCTTTTTCTTCAGCATTGTTTTTGCGTTGTATTTGATGTATAAGCATGCGGCTATCTTTCGCCCGTTCGGCAATGCCTGCATGCTCATGGCGGCGGTTTTCGCCATTTCGGTATGCATGCGGCAGCTGGCGGCCTTAGCCCCTTTGCTGGGCCTTAACCACCCGGAATGGCTTCTTTCGTTTGCGCTCGGATTTGTTCTGCTGTTGATGGCCAAACAACCGATCGGGCAGTTCGTCGTCTTAACCCTCGGTTTGGCGGCTTCGCGCATGGCCGACCCGTTATTTTCGACATCCGATGTTGCGGCGCCGCCCGGCGAAGCCAGCTATTGGGACGAGTGGTGGCTTACGCTGTTGTTGGCCCGGTTGTTTGCGGAAGTTTCGCTATTATTGTCATTATTGTCGCATTGGGTCAAAAATGCGGGGCTTTTGTTGCGTAGAGAGCGAAAATAGCCAAACAGCTTAATTTTTGCTATCATGATAACCATGAGTGTGAAAGAGGTGCTTTGTTCAGCATGGCAAAACCAGTCGTCGCGATCGTCGGACGTCCCAATGTGGGAAAATCAACCATTTTCAACCGGATTATCGGCGATCGTCTGGCAATTGTGGAAGACAAGCCCGGCATTACGCGCGACCGCATTTACGGAACCGGCGAATGGAACAAGCGGAAATTCCATGTGATCGATACAGGCGGAATCGAAATAGGCGGCGAAGATCACATCATCCGGTCCATCCGCGCCCAGGCCGAATTGGCCATTGCCGAAGCGGACGTCATCATCTTTATGGTGGATGGCAAAGCGGGGCTTACGCCCGCTGACGAAGAAGTGGCGCAAATGCTGTACCGCGCAAAGAAGCCGGTGATTGTTGCCGTCAATAAAATCGACAACCCGGCGCGCATGAACAATATTTACGATTTTTACAGCCTCGGCTTTGCCCCGCCGATCGCAATTTCCGGCGCGCATGGGCTTGGTTTGGGCGATTTGCTGGATGAAGTCGTGAAACGTCTGCCTGCCGAGCAGGATGAAGATGAATACGGGGAAGACGTGATCAAGGTTTGCCTGATCGGGCGGCCCAATGTCGGCAAATCGTCGCTGGTCAACGCCATCCTGGGGGAAGAACGGGTAATTGTCAGCGATATCGCCGGCACGACGCGCGACGCGATCGATACGCCGTTTTCCCGCGATGGGCAAAAATATGTGCTGATTGATACGGCGGGCATGCGCAAACGGGGCAAAGTGTATGAAACAACGGAAAAATACAGCGTCATGCGGGCGATGAAAGCGATCGAACGCGCGGATGTCGCGTTGATCGTGCTGAACGGCGAAGAGGGAATAATCGAGCAGGATAAACATATTGCGGGCTACGCCCACGAAAATGGCAAAGCCGCCGTTTTTGTCGTCAACAAGTGGGATGCCGTGGAAAAGGATAGCAAGACGATGCAGCGGTTTACGCAGCAAATCCGCGATCATTTTCTGTTTATGGCCTATGCGCCGGTCGTTTTTGTCTCCGCAAAAACAAAACAGAAAATATCGAATATTTTGCCGCGGGTGAATCAGGTGGCGGAACAGCATGCCATGCGCGTGCAAACATCGGTTTTAAACGATGTTATCGCCGATGCCGTGGCGATTACGCCACCGCCTGCCGACAAAGGGCAGCGTCTTAGAATCAGCTATGCGACGCAAGTCGCGGTAAAGCCTCCGGTGTTTGTTATGTTTGTGAACCACCCGCAATTGATGCATTTTTCCTACGAACGTTATTTGGAAAACCGCATCAGGGCAGCCTTTTCTTTTGAAGGCACGCCCATACGCATAGTTGCGCGGAAAAAATCCGAAAACGAATAGGGGAGAAGCGCATTGGCAGCAGTGACCGTTCTCGTATGTGTTATCATCTGTTATTTGCTAGGATCGGTCATCTTTAGCATTGTGATCGGGAAGTTATGGAAGGGCGTAGATATCCGCAAACATGGGAGCGGCAATGCCGGCGCGACCAACGCGCTGCGGGTGATGGGAAAGGTGCCGGCGCTCTTGATTTTTGCGCTTGACATCGCGAAAGGCGTATTGGGCGTCTGGATCGGCACATGGGTTGCTCCCGACGATTATTATGTGCGGGTCATTTGCGGCCTGGCGGTTATTATCGGGCATAATTGGCCGGTATTTTTCCGTTTTAAAGGCGGCAAAGGCATCGCCACCACGATCGGCATTGTGGCGACGTTAAGTTTTTGGCCGGGTTTCGCCGCAGGTATAATCGGTATTTTGGCCATTATTTTAACGAGATATGTCTCGCTCGGCTCCTTGTTGTTTACGGGCTTGTTTCCGATAACCGCATGGGTGATGGGAGCGCGCCATGAAATCGTTCTGGCCAGCCTGGCGATTATGGTGTTGGCGTTTTGGCGGCATAAAAGCAACATCCGCAAATTGCTGTCCGGCAAGGAAAATAAATTGGGCGCGAAACGGACGGTGGATCATTCATGACCAAAAAACATGCCGCGGTCCTGGTGGCGGGGAGTTGGGGCACGGCGCTCGCCCAGGTGCTGGCCGACAACGAAAATGAAGTCAAGCTTTGGACGCGCAACGAGGCGCAAAAAAACGAGATCAACAACCACCATACCAACGAAAAATATTTGCCGAATGTCAGACTTTCTTCCGGCATAACCGCCACATGCGACATCGCCGAAGCGGTTTCCGGCGCCGGCGCCGTCTTGCTGGTCCCGCCATCATCAGCCATGCGCGAAGTGGCCACGGCGATCAGGCCCCATTTGGCGAAAGGGACGCTTTTGCTCCATGCCACCAAAGGGCTGGAGACCGGTTCTCTCAAGCGGATGAGTGAAGTGATCGCCGAGTCGCTGCCGCACATCGATTCTTCCGAAATTGTCGTTTTGTCCGGTCCAAGCCACGCGGAAGAAGTGATTATGCGCAGCCCGACGGCGGTCGTAGTCGCGGCTAAAAACGCGGAAGCGGCGGAAAAAGCGCAGGATCTGTTTATTAATTGCTACTTTCGCGTATATACAAATCCCGATGTTCTGGGAGTGGAAATGAGCGGCGCACTGAAAAATATTATTGCGCTCGGCGCCGGCATGTCGGACGGCCTGGGCTTTGGCGACAATGCCAAAGCCGCGCTCGTGACAAGGGGGCTTGCCGAGATTGCCCGGTTGGGCGCGGAGATCGGCGCCAATCCCCTTACATTTGCGGGACTTGCCGGCATCGGCGATTTGGTCGTGACCAGTACGAGCAAACATAGCCGCAACTGGCGGGCGGGTTACATGCTGGCGCAAGGCAAATCGTTGCAACAGGTACTGGCGGAAATGGGCATGGTGGTGGAAGGCATTCGCACAACGGAGGCGGTTCATCAGCTTGCGGCCGGTAAAAATGTGTCGATGCCGATAACGGCGGCGCTTTATCAGGTGTTGTTTGCGGGCAAAGATCCGCGCTCGGCAGTCGAAGAGTTGATGGGACGCGGCAAAACCCGCGAAATCGAAGAAATCGCCCGCAAGGCCAAATTGAATTGGTTGTTGTAATAACGGTGTGTTGCCTATACAAAAAAGAAAAGCCCCTCATAGCATGAAGTAAACTACGCGATAGGGAGGGGCAAAATGAGTTCGAAAAATCTTTCCAAAGATGTGTTGGACGTCGTCAAGAAGAAAACCGGCAAAACCGTTACGGAAAAAGATATCAAAAAGCTGGCAGGCACCGTCACTCCGAAAACCATTCAAAGCGAACAGCAACTTCGGCAACTCATACACAATGTCGCCAGAATGGTGAATGCGCAAGTGTCCGAGTCGACGGTGAAAGAAATTGTCAACGCGGTGAAAAAAAGCGGCGTCAATCCGGCCAATATGGAGGAATTGATGAAGATGATGCTCGGCAAAAAATAACGCATTTGCGCTCGATGGACCGTTCGGCGTGCAGGTTTCCGGACGGTTTTTATTTGCGCTCTTTGCCCGCTCACGGTATGATGATAGAGAAGTGATCCTGCGAAAAGCAAAAACAGGAGTTGGACGATGGGCAGTGAGAAGGAAATCATCTCATTTTGGGCATTGGGGCTGATGATTGCAGCGGCGCTCTTGGTTACCTTTGCGCGCAAGAAGACAAAAGGGGCAATCCGCTTTGTTTTGTCGGCGATCGCCTTTTTGTTGCTGCTTTTATCCGTTCCATTGATTCTGATTGTCATTTCATAATGATGCCGGAGAACGAAATAAAGGATGGGATCAGCCCGTGTTTTTGCAGTTTGCCAAATCTTCCGGTTTTGTCAAGGTATGCATGGGATTTGCCATGGTAGCACTGCTAACGACAGGATGCCTGTATCCAAACGAATTGCGCAAGGAAAATCAGGTGCCTCCCGGCGAATATATTTCGCTCGTACAACATGCTGTCGATGAGTTTCAGGCGAAAACGGGCGTTCTTCCGATAAAAAACAGCGAATTGGACACGCCCATTTATGAAAAATACGTGATCGATTTTCGCAGATTGCAGGAGCGCAATTTCCTCAGCCTGATACCGGCGAACGCCTATGAAAAAGGCGGACGATTCTACTATGTGCTCGTTAATCCGGAGAATCATCCGCAAGTGAAATTGATGGATCTTGTCGCATTTCGCAAGGCCGCCGACACGGAAAAAACGGTGCGCGATTACATTGGGCGGCATGGCGGGCTGCCCGCCGCGGGACAAGCATATGACGGGCTGTTCTGGATCGATTATACCGAACTGGGGATCAAGCGCGCACAGGTGGAAAGCGTATTTACGCGCGCGTTCCTGAATTTGATGATGGACGACGCCGGGCATGTTTATATCGATTATGCGCCGGATATCGTAGCATTGCGGCAAAAAGCAGGCGGCAACGCCGCCGGTTCGGATGCGGATTTGCGCGCGATTCTGGTGCAAAACTCCTATTTTGTGCCGGTACGCTCGCTGCCTTACCGGTTGGTGAACGGCGATCCGTACGCTGTGAAGTAAACCGCAAAAACGGGGGTTCTGCTTATTGCCGGACCTTTGCGACGCAATGGAAACTTTCTGTTCCCGCGGGTTCCAATCGACTTTTGCGCCTGATTGTTCGCTGAAGAACCATAACGGCAAGTAAGGAGTGTTGGTGTTGAGAAAAGGTTCATTTTGCAGCGTGATTTGTTCGCCTTTCATAGCCGCTTCGCGGTTTTAAAACCACCTCGCCCTACGCTAACGGACGCAGCAGAGGCTATTTGCCGAAAAAAGGCTGGGCAAAAATTTTAACGGACGCCACAGCGGCTATTCGCCTTATTTTTACCTGAATGCCGCACAAAGTGCTAAAATAAGCGCGCCTACGACCGTTAAACTTAAAAACCGGGCGTAAAACCCCCAATAGCCTCTGTCGCGTCCGTTAGATCGGAAAGCGCCCTGCCATGACCGTAAAAGTCGCAACTCGGCGAACCGACCGAGTTTCCGTAGGCAAGCTTTATGCGGCTTTAGCCACAGATTGCCCTTCCGCAGGCTTTAACCCGAACAGTCGGCTTAGCCATTGCCAAACTGAACCGCTTTGCCGTTTAAAAAGACGGCAATTAGTATCCCGCATGATCGGTTTTAAGCCTGCCATTTTTGTTGGTATGTTCCCTGCCGCTTTTTCATCGTCCGTTTGTGCCTGCTTGTAATCTAAAGGTCCCTCCTTTCATCGGAAAAAGCCGGATCGCGTAAAGAAAGTTGCATGCTAATCGCGCTAATAAAGGAGTCATAATCTTTCCGCCATTTCATATATTTTTAGCAGTCCAAATGAAAGTACGAGTACCGTCGCTGCACGTGTCCTTTTGTTCCGTTTTGGTTTAGTACGGCGAAAAGCGGTATCATTTACTACCTTTTGGGAGGGATCTTGGTTGGAAAAAGTAGATATTTTCAAGGACATCGCTGAACGCACCGGAGGGGACATCTACCTGGGGGTCGTTGGCGCGGTCCGTACTGGGAAATCCACTTTTATCAAACGTTTTATGGAAACGGTTGTCCTGCCCCATATCCGAAGCGAGTCGGAACGGATGCGGGCGACCGATGAGCTTCCGCAAAGCGCGGCTGGCAGGACGATCATGACCACGGAGCCGAAATTTGTGCCGAATAACGCAGTGCGAATCAACGTCGCCGAAGGCCTCGATGTAAACGTGCGGCTGGTCGACTGCGTAGGATATGCCGTAGAAGGGGCAAAAGGCTACGAGGATGAAAACGGCCCGCGCATGGTTTCCACGCCATGGTTCGACGAGTCGATCCCGTTTCAGGAAGCCGCCGAGATCGGCACCCGGAAAGTGATCCAGGAGCATTCCACACTGGGCGTTGTCGTCACGACGGACGGCACGATCGCCGAAATTCCGCGCGAGGCCTATATTGACGCGGAGGAACGTGTCATTTCCGAATTGAAGGAAGTCGGCAAACCGTTTGTGCTGGTGATCAACTCGACGCATCCGAACAGCGAAGCAACCCGCGAGTTGCGCAATGAATTGACGGCAAAATACGATATTCCGGTTATGGCGGCGAGCGTTGCGCATATGGGTGAAGGCGATTTTATGCGTGTTTTGAAAGAAGTCCTGTATGAATTCCCGGTTCATGAAGTCAATGTCAATCTGCCCAGTTGGGTCATGGTGTTGAACGATAAACACTGGCTGCGCAGCCAGTTTGAAAGTTCGGTGCGGGAAACGGTCAAAGGCATTCGCCGGCTGCGCGATGTGGATCGCGTGGTGGAGCAATTTGCCCAGTACGACTTTATTGATCGCGCCGGGCTGGCGGGTATGAACATGGGCCAAGGCATTGCCGAAATCGATTTGTACGCGCCCGATGAATTGTATGACAAGATCTTGATGGAGGTCGTCGGCACGGAAATCCGCGGCAAGGACCATTTGCTGCAAATCATGCAGGACTTCAGCCACGCGAAGCGGGAATACGACCGGTATGCGGAAGCGATGGAGATGGTCCGTACGACCGGCTATGGCATTGCCGCGCCTTCGCTGGAGGAGATGACTCTGGACGAACCGGAATTGATCCGGCAGGGCTCGCGTTTTGGCGTGCGCCTGAAAGCTACGGCGCCATCCGTACATATGATAAGGGTGGATGTCGAGTCGGAATTCGCCCCGATCATCGGCACGGAAAAGCAAAGCGAGGAATTGGTCCGCTATTTGATGCAAGACTTTGAAGAAAATCCGACGAAAATTTGGGAATCCGATATTTTTGGCAGATCCCTGCATTCCATTGTGCGCGAAGGGATTCAGGGAAAACTCGCCATGATGCCGGACAATGCCCGCTATAAATTGCAGGAAACTTTGGGCCGTATCATCAATGAAGGTTCCGGCGGATTGATCGCCATCATTTTGTAAAAGAAAGAAGCGTTCGCGAATGCGGATGGCGGGTTATCCGATGCAAAGTTCCGACGCCCGGCTTGACGGCGGGTTCAGGATCAGGTAAAAATGGATATGCCCGCTTTTTATTTATGCAAACTTTTTTGCCGGGCTATGTATAATCTTTCGCAAAACGGTTAACACATGGTAATAAACGATGTGTCACGCCACGGGAGGTGAAATGGATTGAACAAATCCGATTTGATCACGCGCGTTGCCGAATCGGCGGAGCTTTCGAAAAAAGACGCGACCAAAGCGGTCGAAGCTACATTTGCGGCGATCTCGGAAGCGCTGCAAAACGGAGACAAAGTGCAGCTGGTCGGTTTTGGCAATTTTGAAATCAGGGAACGTTCCGCAAGGAAAGGAAGAAACCCGCAAACAGGCGAGGAAATCGATATTCCGGCAAGCAAGGTGCCGGCATTCAAACCGGGCAAAGCGCTCCGGGATGCTTGCGACAAATAGCCGGAAATCGGGCCAGAACTTTTTGCATTACATAATCGATCGTCTCGGGCAATGCCTTTTTCCCGATATTTACGGGATAAAGGCATCATTTTTTTAGCGCCTGCAACATTTTTTTCGTTTGACATTTCCCGCGATATGCTTTAGAATCATCAATTGTCGGCGGGGTATAGCGCAGCCTGGTAGCGCGCACCCTTGGGGTGGGTGAGGTCGCAGGTTCAAATCCTGTTACTCCGACCATGGGGAAAGTATCGTTAACATACCGGTACTTTTCCCGTTTCATCCATGAAGCGAATGGGAGCCGCTTTCCGGATAAAAACGGGGGCGGCGTTTTGCTGCGCAATATCACAAAATTGTCGGAGCAACTGGTTGACTTCGCCGCTCATTTCGCGCATCATGAAAGAAACGTGGAAACTTGCGGAAGGATGGCATGTTCGATGGAAACGCATGAGAGCGATTATTTCGTAGTCAAGGCCAAAGAAAACGGCGTGCATGTGATCGGATTGACAAGAGGACAGGATACCCGGTTTCACCACACGGAGAAATTGGATAAAGGCGAAGTCATGATCGCCCAGTTTACCGAGCATACCTCAGCGGTGAAAATTCGCGGCAAAGCGATTATTTTGACGAAGTACGGAAAAGTGGACACTGAAGAATAAGGCGAACAAGGATAAGAGATGGATATCAGTCTGAATGCAGGCATAGCCTGCATTTTTTCTTTGTACAATGTTGTAAAGGGAAGTCGTGGGAGGCGATTGGCGTGAGGTGGCTTCTGCGTTTTTTCCTGACGGCATTGTTCGCCTGCGGGCTCGCTGTTGCGCTTTCGTTGTTGCCCCGGCAGGGCGTTTCCGGCACAGGTTTTAGCGTGTTTAACCATACGGAAAAAATAATCGCAAACAACGGCAATATTGTTGACTTTATGCAGCAATTGCCGCTTCTGTTGAAAATCCGCAAGGTGGATTTAAGCCAATCGGTGCTCATGGTTGATCTTACCGTTGAAAAAGGGGATTCTGCGTCGGCTGTTTTCCGCGATTTTTATGTATTGTCGGTTGCGGGCTTGCGGGATACGGAAAACATCGATCGTGTACTGGTCAGAGCGGTTGCCGCGCCAAGCATGAAGGTCGGCGCCGGAGCGCTGCTCGCCGCCATGGACGCCCGCAAGAGCAGGCTTGAGGCGGAAGCGGCTGTTTTTCCCGTCAAAGACGCCGTTTCGGCTGAAGATTTTGTCCGCGACCGATTCGATCTGACCTTTACCACGTTATGGAAAACGGTATTTCAAAATTCGGCAAATGACAGGCCAGCGTAACGCGATCGATTGCGAAGCGCGCTCTGCGGGTGTAGTTGGAAACCACGTTCGTGACCGTGCAGGAATTGGGACAACCCCTCCTTAACATTTTGGTGTGATGAGACCGCGCCCACTTTCGTAACTTTTCAACTAAGTGATCGCGTCGGATGCGATTTCTCGAAGCGTATGTTATAATGTACTGAATGATTTTTTGATGCTCGGGGGCCACTTCATGGACAACTTTCGAATCGCGGAAATGGCGCGGAAATATACGGAATATGATATGATCCAGGCCTTTACAAAGCTTCCGGACTATCCTGATGCCAAAACAAGATTGTTGATGCTGTTCCTAAACGGCGGCAAAGCCGCGTCGCATATGAACGAAATATTCGCCCTTGTAGCCTCGTTGGTGCAGATGGGGCTCGATACCCATGAACTGATCGCCAACCGGGAAGAAGCGATGGCAAAACATGAACCGTTTCGCTCCATTCAATTAAAAGTGCTCGCCGGCGATTATTTCAGCAGCCGCTTCTATCAATTGCTCGCCCAGGCGGGCCGCATCGATCTGATCGGCCAAATCTCGACGGCAATTTGCGAAGTCAACCAATTAAAAATGCGGTTTTATGAAAAAACGAAAGCATTTGCCATTTCAGCGGAAGAGTATTTGCAAACAAAAGTAAGAATCAATACGGAAATCTACCTGTCGCTCGGTAGCATCATGGAAGGCGCGTATCGCAAGCATTGGCCGGAAGTGCTGCGCGGGCTGGCCAGCTGCGAATTGTTGGCGGAAGAGATTGCCGTTGCCAAGGACGGCGAGCGGTTCTCCGGCAGCTTGGGTTTTTGGCACCTGCTCGACGAAGTTCCTGAAAACGTGCATAATAAAATTTGCTCGGGAGAACTGATCGGTGCGAGCATTTCCAATCTGATTGCGGAATATCAAGTGCCGACGGCATTGCAGCGCAGGTTGGAACTGCAGATTGCCCAGTTGTATGAATGTTGCGGAAAAATAAATGTGGTCAATGTGCATGCCGAATTGGAAAGGCTTCTGCGGCCTTTTCACGAGATAGCGGTTTGAACAACTGTCTGCGGGGAAATTTGAGGTGCGCTTAATGGAGGCAAAATCGAAAGAACAATATGTCCATTCCGTATTTGAAAGCATTGCCGGAAAATACGATTTGATGAACGATGTTATCAGCTTTCGCCGGCATAAGGCATGGCGCAAGTTTGCGATGAAACGCATGAATGTGCTGCCGGGCCAAAGCGCGATTGATGTTTGCTGCGGCACTTGCGATTGGACGATCAGTTTGGCCAAGGCCAGCGGGAACGGTCAAATTGTCGGCCTGGATTTTAGCGAAAATATGCTGAACGTGGGCAGAAGAAAAATCGCGGAAAGCGGTCTAAATACCCGGATTGAGCTTGTAAACGGCAATGCGATGGCGCTTCCGTTTCCCGACGATTCGTTTGATTTTGCCACAATCGGTTTCGGACTGCGCAATACGCCCGATATCGTCCGGACATTGCGGGAAATGGCAAGGGTCGTGAAGCCGGGGGGCAAAGTGGTCTGCCTTGAATTGTCCAAGCCGACCATGCAGCCGTTCAAGGCGGTTTATTATTTGTATTTCCGCCATTTGCTGCCGCTTCTTGGCAAACTGGTGGCGAAGCGGTACGAGCAGTACAAGTGGCTGCCGCAATCTCTGCTTGATTTTCCCGACTATCGCAAATTGGCGGAAATGTTCCGCACCGAAGCCGGATTGACGAATGTCGAAGTTTATCCGCTCTATTTAGGAATAGCTGCGGTGCATATCGGAACAAAAAAAGAATAACATTATAAACAAAAAATTGGGTGTAGGAATGAAACTGTTAGATATTTTTGCCCAGTGCAAGCATGAGGTGCAAGCGGTAGAACGCGAATTGGAGAAAAGCATTGTTTCCGACAACGCTTTATTGACGGAAACTTCGTTGCATTTACTGAAGGCGGGCGGAAAGCGCATCCGTCCGATCGTCGTGCTCCTGTCCGGCGGGTTTGGGGATGGCAAGCCGGAGGTTTTGCGGCAGGTAGCCGTTTCGCTGGAATTGATCCATATGGCTTCGCTCGTCCATGACGATGTGATCGATGATGCCGAGACGCGGCGGGGCCAGCCGACGGTCAAAGCGAAGTGGGATAATAAAATAGCCATGTACACGGGCGACTATATTTTCGCCAGGGCGCTCGGCGTCATTTCGCGTTTGGAAAACGCGCAGATCCATCAAAAGTTTTCCAAAGCGATTGTGCAAATGTGCATTGGCGAAATGGAGCAAATCCGTTTATTCTTTGATACGCGGCAAACGATTCGCGATTATTTGCTCCGTATCCGGCGCAAAACAGCGTTGCTGATCGCAATCAGCTGCCAGCTGGGAGCCTTGTCGGCAAACGCCTCTTCCGATGCGGTCAGAAGGTTGTACGATTACGGGTACAACTGCGGAATGGCGTTTCAAATCAGGGATGACATCCTTGATTTGACCGGAACGAAACGGCAGCTTGGCAAGCCGCCCGGAAGCGACGTCAAACAGGGAAATATTACGCTTCCCGTGATTTATGCGCTGCGCGACAAAACATATGGCGGCCAGGTGTTGAAATTGATCACTGAAGTGCAATCGACCGGAGCCGCGGAAACGTTGGCAAAGCTGGTTGAACTTATCCGCATGACTGACGGCATTCAACACGCGGAACTGTTGGCGCGCCGGTATATCGAAAAAGCGATAAACGCGCTCGCGCCGCTTCCGGATATTAATGAAAAGCGCAGCCTGATCGAGATCGCCCATTTTATCGGCAGCCGCAGCAGTTAAATTCAACAAAAAAGTTTTTTTATTACACATCTATACATCAAAGCAAAGGAGATCAAGCCATGGAAAAAACATTTCTCATGATCAAACCGGATGGCGTACAGCGGGGGTTGATCGGCGACATCGTCAAAAGATTCGAACAGAAAGGCTTTCAGCTCGTTGCCTGCAAGTTGATGCGGTTATCCCGCGAAAAAGCGGAAAAACATTATGCGGAGCATATTGACAAACCGTTTTTTGCCGACCTTGTGCAGTTTATTACTTCCGGCCCGGTATTCGCCATGGTGTGGCAAGGTAACGGCGTTATCGCAGCGGCGCGGACCATGATGGGCAAGACAAATCCGGCCGAAGCGGCGCCGGGAACCATTCGCGGCGATTTCGCGGTACAAACGAGCAGAAACATTATTCACGGTTCCGACTCACCCGAAAGCGCCGCGCGCGAGATCGCGAATTTCTTTGCGCCGGACGAACTGATCCCATATGAATTGGCTATCGATATGTGGGTAAATCCGCAATAAATAAGATAGGCTTGCAGGAAAAAAGGCGCCGCCATGGAATAATTACTAATTGAACATGCAGTCGAAAAATGGTGGGATGCCTGGTGGAACATGTAGATTTGGACTTTGCCGAATTTGTCAAAAAAGTAAAAGCAGCCACTTCCATCGATTTGTCGCTTTATAAAGAAGCGCAAATGAAACGCAGATTGACCGCATTCCGTCTGAAAAAAGGCTTCGACACATTTTCCGCTTTTTTTGCGGCGCTCGTGAAAGACGACCAATTGCTGTATGAGTTTTTTGACAGAATGACGATCAACGTTTCCGAGTTTTGGCGCAACTCCAATCGCTGGACGGTATTGGCGGAGAAGATTTTGCCGCAACTGCTGAAAAAAAATCCGCGGCTGAAATGCTGGAGCGCCGCTTGCTCCACGGGCGAAGAGCCTTATACGCTGGCGATGATCATGGCGGAAAAGAATGCGCTTTTAGGCGCGAAAATTATCGCTTCGGACATCGATGCCGGCGTACTGGAACGGGCTAGGGCGGGCATTTACGGCGAACGTTCCCTGAAGGAAATGCCGGATTATTATGTGCGGAAATATTTTTCCGCGGAAAACGGCATGTTTCGCGTACACGACACATTGCGGCGCGCGGTTGACTTTCGCAAAGGCAATTTGCTGAATGACCGGTTTGAAAACGATTTCGACCTGATTATTTGCCGCAATGTTGTCATTTATTTTACCGAAGAAGCCAAGCACCTGCTTTATCAGAAATTTTCCAACGCCTTAAAACGCGGCGGGATTTTGTTTGTCGGCAGCACCGAACAAATCTTTCAACCGGGTAAATACGGCCTGGAAGTTGCGGAGTCGTTTTTTTACCGAAAGATCTAAGCAGTGTATAACCGCGGCTTTGCTGTTCCATACTAGGAATACCCAAGTTTTGGAGGGCGAAGCTTAAGCCATGGACAAACGAAAGGTTATCGACGCCTATCGCAGAGGGTTTATTACGATGCAGGAGTGTGCGCAAATATTGGGCGTTGATTTCGCGCAAATCACAAGCATCGTGAGCGATCCGCAGTACAAGGAGCATCCCCGCCTGCGCGTGGAGAAAAAACCGGTCAACGAATGATCGGCGCAAATGACTGGCGCAAATGCATAATAATCTACCGGCACGCTGCAGATACAGGGATGCGGCGTGTTTTTCTGCTGTTTCTTTCTTGTCAAAATGGCATTTTATATAATATAATGGGCACAAGATATTTTACGCTTAAAAGCGCTAAAGCGGTAACGTACGCTGTTTCGGGCTAATCTGGAAGTGCGCTTGGGAATCGATTATGATTAGATCAGGTTTTTACTGTCGGAGGGGGAACCGTACATGCGATATTTGACTGCGGGTGAAACGCACGGTCCGCAGCTAACTGCGATTATTGAAGGATTGCCAAGCAATTTGCAGATTTCGATTGAAGAATTGAATTTTCAGTTGCGGCGCCGCCAGAAAGGCTATGGACGGGGCAGACGCATGCAGATTGAGCAGGATACCGCCAAAATTGTCGGCGGCGTTCGGCATGGCAGCACAACGGGCGCTCCCGTCGCCATCGTCGTCGAAAATAAAGATTGGCAGCATTGGACAAAAGTGATGAATATCGAGCCGATAGAAGGAGAGGACGAGGACAAGCGCAGGGTGCACCGTCCCCGTCCGGGACATGCCGATTTGAACGGCGGGTTGAAATACAACTTGCATGACCTGCGCAACGTTTTGGAACGCTCGAGCGCGCGGGAAACCGCGGCGCGCGTCGCATGCGGGGCGATTGCCCGCCAGCTGTTGGCCGCGTTCGGCATCAAGGTGGCAGGCCAGGTTATCCGCATCGGCGACGTTGAGGCGAAACGAATCGACCTTCCGCTCGATGAATTGATCCGCATCACGGAACAATCGCCTGTCCGCGTAGTGGACAGCGAAGCGGAAGCCAAAATGATCGCATGCATTGAGCGAATCAAAAAAGAAGGCGACTCCATCGGCGGCATCGTCGAATGCGTCATTGAAGGCGTTCCGCCCGGCCTGGGTTCGCATGTGCAGTGGGACCGCAAGCTGGACGGGCGTATCGCGCAAGCGGTCGTTTCCATCAACGCCTTTAAAGGTTGCGAATTTGGGATTGGCTTCGCAGCGGGGGAACTTCCCGGCTCAAAGGTGCATGATGAGATCATGTACAGCAAGGAGAGGGGCTTTTACCGCGCTTCGAACCGTTTGGGCGGATTTGAAGGCGGCATGACAAACGGGATGCCGATCATCGTGCGCGGCGTCATGAAGCCGATTCCGACATTATACAAACCGCTGCAAAGTGTCGATATCGATACGAAAGAACCGTTTACCGCCCAGGTGGAACGATCGGACGCCTGCGCGGTTCCGGCGGCGAGCGTCGTCATGGAGCATGTTGTGGCATGGGAAGTGGCCGTAGCTTTCATGGAAAAATTCGGCGGCGACTCGATGGAAGAAATTCGCGCAAATTATGAAAACTACATGAAGCAATTGGAGCGGTATTAAATATGATGAAAGAATTGTTGGTAGATTTACAAGAGCGTTCATACCCGATATATATCGGCGACGGATTGCTTAACGATGCCGCTTCGTATTTGCAAAAGCATGGGGTAAGCAAACAATCTCCCGTTATGGTGGTTACCGATACGAATGTAGCCCCGCTATACCTGGATCGGCTTGGCGGATTGCTGCAATCAGCCGGGTATACGGTCGTGCCGGCAATCGTTTCCGCCGGTGAAACGGCAAAGTCGTTGGATATGCTCGAAGAATTGGTCACCAAGGCGTTATCGGGCGGGCTTGATCGCAAATCGACGATCATTGCGTTGGGCGGCGGGGTTGTCGGCGATTTGGCGGGATTTGCCGCCGCCAGTTACATGCGCGGCATTTCGTTTGTCCAGATGCCCACGACGATATTGGCGCACGACAGCAGCGTTGGCGGCAAGGTCGGCGTCAATCACCGCTTGGCGAAAAATATTATCGGCGCATTTCACCAACCGAAATTTGTGCTGTACGATACGTCAACGCTGCGCTCGTTGCCGTTGCGGCATATTCGCGCCGGATTAGCCGAAGTGATCAAGCACGGGTTCATCCGCGATGCGGAATTTGCCGCGTGGTGCGAAGAACATGCCGACGCGCTCTTGCGGTTGGATCCGCACGCTTTGCAGCACGCGCTTTACGAAGGTTGCAAGATCAAAGCGCAAGTGGTCGCGCAGGATGAAAAAGAAGCGGGCCTGCGCGCGATATTGAATTTGGGGCATACGATCGGGCACGCGCTCGAGGCGGTGGCCGGTTACGGCGAACTGTTGCATGGCGAAGCGATTTCGATCGGGATGATCGGCGCCGCCAAACTGGCGGTCCGCCTGGGACGGCCGGAAGCAATTTATCGGGACATGAAACGCGTCCTGCAGCGCTTCGGTTTGCCGACTGCGCTTTCGCCGCATTATCAAATTGAGGCGATCATGTCGGCCATGATGCACGACAAAAAATTCAAAGAAGGCGTCATCACTTTTATCGTTCCGGTGCGAATCGGTGAAGTGGAGATCAATAAGCATATTTCGGCACAAACGATTCGCGAAATCGTCGCCGAATTGCAACGGGAGGATTAACATGTACGTACGGGGAATTCGCGGTGCCACGACAGTCGATGCAAACAATGAAGAGGAAATTTTAAGCGCCACAGCGCAGTTGCTTAAGCGAATTGTGCAAGAAAACAAAATTTCGCCGGAAGATATCGGGAGCGTATTCATTACGGTGACGCAGGATCTGAACGCCACGTTTCCGGCCAGAGCGATCAGGCAAATGAACGGGTGGGAGTTGGTTCCCCTGATGTGCGCGTTGGAAATCCCCGTTCCGGGCGGATTGCCCAAATGCATCCGGCTGATGGTCCATGTGAACACAGACAAACAGCAAAGCGAAATGGTGCATGTATACTTGAACAAAGCGCAATCATTGCGTCCGGATTTGAAACTGTAGGCGATCGCAAACACTCATCGCAATCACGCAAAGGCAAACAAATGGGAGATAGTGTCCCGTCAAGTGGTGTAAATTCGATTTCTACCCTATGACTCAAATTTGTTTAATAGAAAAAATCACTTGCATCAAGTTGTCTTGTCAAGCCGCTCCAAAGGCATCCTTGACGCTGAACCTCTGGCGGATATGA
>DASVDB010000141.1 GCA_036381315.1 Bacilli bacterium
CCGTTTCGCATCGCGGCGCCTCGGAGAAAACCGTTTGGAAGTGAAGTTTGAAGCGGCATGATACAGATAGAATACGATCAGCTAACGGAGGTCGAATCGATGGAACTGGTGGGAAAATGTGTCGGGTGCGGCAAGAACGTATACTGCCGCGACGGCTTTTTGGACGGTATGGTCAGTGATGACAAGCAGTTGTTTTGCCACCGTTGTTTTGCCGAAGAGCAGGCGAAAAAAAGTGCGGAAGACAGAAAAGAAGCCCGCGAATAAACGCAGGCCCAAACGTTTATATAATAAAAAGGGGGTCAAGTTTTATTATAGAGTGGGAACATTAAAGAACAATGAAAATAAGGTTACAATTCGATTACAAAAAATTAAACGCTTACCGCACGCAATCTAAAGTTCTTTTCCGGCTGGGACGAGCATAGAGTCTATCACAAGGGTTACACCTTGAATCATGATACGGAGGGATTTCTATGCAGGACGAACAGGATTTTGCCGAGAGCGAACTGGCTTTGGAAGACGATGTTTCCGCAGCGGATGAAGTCGACGTGGCGACGCTGCCCGACGAGGCGGAAGATGTCGCGGATGGACGGTCCGACGAAACGGACGAAGGCGAAGATTTGCTCGATGAAATCGATGAGTTTGACGAGGAGGAAGATTTCAGCGGAGATGTCGCGGAAAACGGCGCGAGCGACTAAATGATGCGAAAGGCCTCAATTTTTGAGGCCTTTTTTGTTGAGAAACAATTCAGCGAGCGCCGCCAGTTTTTGCCCGGTATGCGCCTTCACCGTCATCGCGTACGCTTTTGGCTCTTTGGGGTTGGCATGCCGCGAAATCTTTCCGCTTACGGGGTCCACCCATTTGCTCGAAGCGCCGCAGCCCAAACCGATAATCGTTTGCATCTCTTCCATAATGATGATATTGTATATGCTTTCTTTGCCGGGCAACGCGTAGCCGACGTTTTCCAAATTGCCCAACATGTTTTTTTGCCGGTACAAATAATAAGGATGATAGCCGTGTTCCGCCGTCCAATGATACGCTTTCTCCACCATCGCGGCCGCTTCGTCCCGCCCCGCTACCCGGTATTTCTCCTTATTTTGCGTCATTTCCGAAGCGCGTTTGAACGACAGCGTATGGACGGTAAGCGACTCCGGCATCAATTTCTCCGTTTCCGCCAATGAATGGCAAAACCCCGGCATTCCTTCACCGGGAAGCCCGATTATAAGATCCATATTGATATTGCGCATGCCCATATGCCGCGCCAGCCAAAATTTTTCGATGGTCTCTTCGACCGTATGATGCCTGCCGATAGCCTGCAGCGTTTCCTGGATATAAGTTTGCGGATTGATGCTGATGCGGTCGATGCCGTGCTTTTTCAGCACATTGATTTTTTCCGGCGTAATCGTATCGGGGCGCCCCGCTTCCACAGTAATTTCCCGCACTTCGTTCATATGCGGAAACACCCGGCGCATCAAGGTATAAAGCTCGTCCATTTCCCGCGCGGATATGCTGGTCGGCGTCCCGCCGCCGAAATAAATCGTGGTGATGCGCATATCGTGCGCTTGCAGCCAACTGCCTATTTGTTCCATTTCCCAATGCAAACAAGCAAGAAACGTGTCGACAGAGCCTTGCTTGCCGCCGATTGCATACGCCGGAAACGTGCAGTAGGCGCATTTTGTCGGGCAAAACGGAATTCCGATATAAATGCTTACATCCTGTTTTAAATCATATAAATCCGGGACTACGCTGATTTGCTTGTCGGCAATCTTTACAAGCAGTTCGATTTTATCCTTAGCCACCAAATATTCCTCAGCCAAACGGCGTCTGATTTCCGCGGTTTTTAATCCTTCCAGTTTCATTTGATGCACAAGTTTGGTCGGGCGAATCCCGGTCAAAATGCCCCACGGCTGCGTCAATCCGGTATAAGCCGTCAGGATTTGAAATAGCGCCCGGCAGTAAGCATTTCGCAAATTTTTTGTCCTTAATCCGGCGTATTCGTGTTGCCAATCCGCCGCGCCGGACGCGATCACATCAGCCATTGCGGAATATGTCCGCTCAATCGATCTATCCCACAATTCGCAAATGACCGTGTCGTTTTCCCGTATCTTCCAGCGAATATGCAAATCGCTATCTTCCGCCAAATTTTCGTTTCTCCCCGGGTGAAATCGCACATCGGCTTCAGCGAAAAAAAGCCGGATCAAATGATCCAAGCTGCGCTCCCATGCCGGTTCGATGCCGTAAACTCCAATCTTTTGCAAGCGGTGATCAAACTCCTTCTTATCGATATGGCGGCCGCGGGCGAATCACGCTCCATTCCTCGCTTCCTCCGGCCAAGAACGGGGCAGGCAATAATCCGGGGTCGGCGGATAACGCCGCCAGTTTCTCCGATTCCAGCGCATCGCAGTTAAGCGCCCGATGCAATCCGTCTGTAGTTGCCGTTTGTTTACGGGACCGGCGCATGGTGGGAAGTCTCCTTTTTTTGCCCCTATTGTCCCTCAATAGCAAAAAAAGCATGCGCACATTACCCTTTGCTGTCGACAATGAGCGTAACGGGGCCCCAATTCACCAATTCCACATCCATCATCGCGCCAAAAATGCCGGTGGCGACCGAAATGCCCTCCGCTTGCAAATAATCGTTGAAGGCGCGATAGATTTCTTCCGCGTAATCGGGACGGGCGGCCGCCATGAAGTTCGGCCTTCTGCCTTTTTTGCAATCCCCGTAAAGCGTAAATTGCGACACCGATAAAATTTGCCCCCGCACATCCTTGACGGATAAATTCATTTTCCCTTGCCCGTCTTCAAAGATGCGCAAATTCGCCACCTTTTCCGCCAAATATTTGGCGTCTTCGGGCGTATCGTCATGCGTGACGCCAACCAAAAGCGTCAGGCCAAAGTCAATTTGCCCTGCCGTTTTTCCCGCAACCGTAACACATGCGTGTTTGCTTCGTTGTACAACCACTCTCATTGGCTTTTCTCCTATTGCATGATGCGCTGAACGGAATACACATCTTTGATGCGCTTGATTTTATCGACAACCGATTGCAAGTGATCCGTATTGCGGATCAGGATCGTCATATGAATTTGCGCAAGTTTGTTTTTGTCGGAACGGCCGATTACAGACGACATATTCGTCTTGCTTTCGGATACCGCCTGCAGCACTTCGTTCAAAAGTCCGCGGCGATCATGGCCGGTAATTTCAATTTCCACGCTGTAATTGGCCTCGGGATCTTCGTCCCACGCAACTTCGATAATCCGCGCTTTATCTTCTTCGCCGGTAGGCATAATGTTGTTGCAATCGGCGCGATGCACCGATATCCCGCGGCCGCGGGTAATGTACCCGACTATACTGTCGCCCGGAACCGGATTGCAGCATTTGGCAAAGCGAACGAGCAGGTTGTCCGCGCCTTTTACGCTGACGCCGTGCGTCGGCCGGGGCTTGCGCACCGGCGTTAAGGGTTTTAGCTCTTTTGCTTCTTTGGCGAGTTGGATCGCTTGCGCCTCTTCGATTTCCTTGCGGTATTTCTCCGTCAGCTTGCTGACAATTTGCGCCGCGGTGATGCCGTTAAAACCGATTGCCGAAAGCATATCGTCAATATCGTTAAAATTGAATTTGCGGGCCGCTTCCAGCAGCTTGTCATCGGTCGCCATGTCGGTCGAGTCGATGCCGAGGCGCTTAAATTCCCGCTCGATCGCCTCTCTGCCTTTGGCGATGTATTCGTCCCGCTTTTCCTTTTTAAACCATTGCTTGATTTTGCTGCGGGCATGTGAAGATTGGGCGATTTTCAGCCAATCCTGGCTTGGCCCGTACGAATGTTTGGAAGTTAAAATTTCAATGATATCTCCGGTTTTCAGGCGATAATCAAGAGGAACAATTTTGCCGTTGACTTTGGCGCCGATTGTGCGGTTGCCGATTTCCGTATGGATGCGGTAAGCAAAATCAAGAGGAACCGACCCTGCAGGCAATTCAATAACTTCCCCTTTAGGAGTGAACACAAAAACAAGATCGGTGAAAAAATCCATTTTGAGGGATTCCATAAATTCGGCGGCGTCGCGCGTTTCATTTTGCAATTCCAGAATTTCGCGGAACCAGCCCATCTTTTCGCCGAATTTATCGCCCGGTACAACGGTTCCTTCTTTATAGGCCCAGTGCGCCGCAACGCCGTATTCGGATGTGCGGTGCATTTCCCAGGTGCGGATTTGCACTTCGAGCGGTTCGCCCTCCGGCCCGATTACGGTCGTATGCAGCGATTGGTACATATTCGCTTTCGGCATCGCGATATAATCTTTGAACCGTCCGGGCATTGGTTTCCACAGCGTATGAATGATCCCCAGCGTGGCATAACAATCTTTAATGTTGTTGACGATGACGCGAATCGCCAACAGGTCATAAATTTCATAGAACTGTTTGTTTTTTGTCGTCATCTTTTTGTAAATGCTGTATATATGTTTGGGACGACCGGAAACGTCGGCCTCAATGCCCATTTCCGCCACTTTGTCCGCAATGTTGACGATGACTTCCTGGATGTATTTTTCCCGCTCCGCGCGTTTTTTTTGCATCAGATGAACAATGCGGTAATATTGCTGCGGATTCAAATAGCGCAGGGCAATATCTTCCATTTCCCATTTGATGGCCGAGATGCCCAGCCGATGCGCGATCGGGCAAAAAATTTCCAGCGTTTCTTCCGCAATTTTGCGCTGGTTTTCTTCCGATTGAAACTTAAGAGTGCGCATGTTGTGCAGCCGATCCGCCAATTTGATCAAAATCACGCGGATATCCTGCGCCATGGCCACAAACATTTTGCGGTAATTTTCGTTTTGTTGTTCTTCTTTCGACTTGAACCTGATTTTCTCCAGCTTGGTCAGACCGTCGACAAGCCGGGCGCAAGTTTCGCCGAATTTTTCCCGCACCATTTCCAGCGAAACGGTAGTATCTTCCACAACGTCATGTAAGAGAGCGGCAATGATCGAGGTAATATCCATCTGCATATTAACCAGAATTTCGGCGACAGCAAGCGGATGAAGAATATACGGTTCGCCCGATTTCCTCACCTGGCCCTTATGCGCCTGTTCGGCAAAACAATATGCTTCCTTTATACGCTTTAAGTCATTGGTTTTCAAATAGATGGACGCTCTTTCCAATAACTGCTCAATGCCCATGACTGTTTCCTTTCCCTTAGGCTTCGACAGCGTATCTACCATGAAAACACCCGTCCCGTATGCATGTTCGTCGTATCGCAAAAAGGTTGATTATTTTTTTAATTATGCTATTCTAAAGCGCCCGCGTCAACAGGTGATGCACGATTTCGCGAAACTTGCATTTTTTTGGTGCTTCCCGCGCTAATTTTTGATACGATATGCGTTAGGCTAGCAGCATTTTATTTTTGAAGGAGGATTTCCGTGCAAAAAGTTATCCAGGTTAACGAACGCCCGCCTTTTATTCAGAGTATTCCCTTAAGTTTGCAGCATTTGTTTGCGATGTTTGGCTCTACCGTGCTTGTTCCGTTTCTGTTCGGCGTCAATCCATCGACCATTTTGCTCATGAACGGTTTCGGCACCTTGTTGTATCTTATTATTTGCAAGGGAAAAGTTCCCGCTTATCTCGGCTCAAGCTTTGCGTTCATTTCCCCGGTTTTGGTTGTGCTTGATCAAAACATCGCCAATTACAACAAAGCGCTCGGAGGATTTATCGTTGTAGGCGCAACCTTTATGCTGATTGCGCTCATTATCCGCTTTGCGGGAACAAAGTGGCTCGACATTGTATTTCCCCCGGCCGCTATCGGCGCGATTGTCGCTGTAATCGGCCTGGAACTTGTGCCGACGGCTGCCGGGATGGCCGGTTTCATCCCCGATCCGAATAATCCCGCCGCAGCCGCCAATTGGACAGCGGACCCGAAGGCGATAACCGCTTCGACTGTTACATTGCTCGTTGCCGTAGTCGGCAGTGTTCTATTCCGCGGCTTTTTGAAAATCATCCCGATTTTGACAAGCATCGTAATCGGCTACATAGTCGCATATTTCCTCGGCATTGTTGATTTCGACAAAGTGGCCAACGCGAACATCATCGAAGCCCCGGACTTTTATTTTCCGCAATTTGATTGGACTAGCATTATGATCATTGTCCCGGCAGCGTTGGTTGTCGTCGCTGAACACATCGGGCATTTGATCGTCACCGGCAACATCGTGGGCAAAGACTTGACCAAGGATCCCGGGCTTGACCGCTCGCTCTTTGGCAATGGCTTATCCACCGTGATATCCGGTTTCTTTGGCTCCACGCCGAATACGACTTACGGAGAAAACATCGGCGTACTTGCGATCACCAAAGTATACTCCACCTGGGTGATCGGCGGCGCCGGCATCATTGCGATGATCCTCTCATTCTCGGGAACGTTGTCGCAACTCATTTCGTCAATCCCCGTATCTGTTATGGGGGGCGTTTCCATACTGTTATTCGGCGTTATTGCGGCTTCCGGCATTCGCATGCTGGTCGAGTCGAAAGTGGACTACGCCAAACCGCAAAACCTGATTCTAACCTCGATCGTTCTCGTAATCGGCGTAAGCGGCACGAAGTTGACGATGGGGCATGTCGAACTGAAAGGGATGGCGCTCGCCACCATCACGGCGATTGTCTTAAGCCTGTTCTTCAAATTGCTGGAATTGCTGAAAATATCCAACGAATAGCCGGTTCGCCTATTTGCCCGTTGGATAAAGCCCGCTTAATACCGGATCAATGTATAGATGTCGGTGTTCGGCAGTTTTGCGCGCCCGTTCAGGTGAGAAAGCTCAATCAAAAATGCCGCGCCGACGATATTTCCCTGCAGTTGTTTGATCAAGTTGACACATGTGGAGATTGTTCCACCGGTCGCCAACAGGTCATCGGCTATCAGCACGCGTTCACCGGGAAAAATCGCATCCCGGTGAACAGCAAGTTTGTCCTTGCCGTATTCCAGCTCATAAGCGGCTTCGACCACCTCGCCCGGCAGCTTCCCGCTTTTGCGGATGGGCACAAATCCAACGCCCAATGAATAGGCTAACGGCGCGCCAATCACAAAGCCTCTGGCTTCGGGCCCGGCGATTTTGTCAATCTTCATTCCGCGCAGCATCGCGGCCAAATCGTCGATCACCTGCCTGTATGCGGCGCCGTTTTTCAAAAGCGTTGTAATGTCCTTGAATGAAATGCCGGGCTGCGGAAAGTCTTCGATTACCCGAATAAGCGATTCGTACTTCATGCCAATTCCTCCGTTTTCATATTGCAATTGCTTGCTTGCGCAAGTTCTTTCAGCCGTACCGTTAATTCCGCCGCTGTCGAATAGATCAACACTTTTTCCGCTTCCGTTTGCTCCATCATTCTGCGGTATTTTGCCGAATCGGTCAGATTGCGCTTTCGCGGCTTTGGCACTACGCTTAGCATATCGCCTTCTCTTTCGATGAACACAAGCTCTTCAAAAATTTCCACGGAAGCGCGAACCATGGCTGCTGAGAGCCCCGTCCGGCTGCTGATCATATCTACGGCGCCGGGTTTGTCCAGGCAAAACTGCCGCAGCTGTTTCAGCGCGGCATACACCTTCTTCAAAGC
>DASVDB010000142.1 GCA_036381315.1 Bacilli bacterium
GCGGCTTCTTGCGGGTATGATAGCCAAGATGACGCGGAAATGTTGGTGCGGCGGCTGCAAGAAGAAGCGGAAGCCCAAAAGCGCCTTGTGGATATGCGCGAGCGGAAGCGGGAAAAGGCGCGCGAACTGAAAAGCGAAGCGGCTGCGCAAGAAACGGAACTGCTTCGCGTCCGCGGGCGGATCGCCGAATTGCTTCGGGAGGCAAAAGCGGAAAACGAAGAAGATTTTCGCCGGCGCGCCGCCCTGTTTGAACGCATTTGCCGTCTGCGCCAACAATCGGAGCATTATGCCGCGCTGGTATATGCGCAATGCGGCGAGCGGGAGCGGGACAAGCTGATCGCGGCTCTGCGCGCTGAAGATGAACAATCGCTGAACAGGAAGCTTAATGAAACGGCGGCGGAAATCGCCGAACTGGATAATCGGCTGGCGCAGCTTTTGGTGGAAAAAGGCGCGTTGGAGCACCGGATACAGGCGTTGGAAAGCGACGGCAGCCATGCCGACAAGCTGCAGCAATTGGAAGAAGAGGTGGCGTTATTGCGCCATTCCGCCAAAGAATGGGCGGTTTACGCCCTAAGTCTGCGTCTGATTCAAGCGGCCAAAGAGATTTGCGAAAAAGACAAGCAGCCCGGCGTACTTTTGCGCGCATCCGCGTATTTTCGGCTCATTACCGGCGGCAAATTCACCAGAGTGCTGGCCCCGGTCGGCGCTAAGCTGTTAAAAGTCGAACGGGCCAACGGGGAGCAGCTTGAACCGGCGCAGTTAAGCAGAGGCACTGCGGAACAGTTGTATTTGTCGATGCGCTTCGCGCTGGCGGCGGAAATCGCCCAAAAGGCTCTGATGCCCATCATCATGGACGATATTTTCGTCAATTTCGATAAACCGCGCTTGCTTCATGCTTTAAAAGCCGTCGAAAAGGTCGCCCAAAAACAGCAAGTGTTGCTGTTTACCTGTCACGCCCATGTGCGCGAAGCGGTTCTCGCGGTGATGCCGGATGCCCGTCTTTTGCCGCTTGACGGCTCATCGTGACGATTTTCATACATAAATCATTTTAATCGTCATGCCGCCGTCAATGATCAAATGCTGCCCGGTAATGAAGCCGGCTTTGTCGTCGCACAGATAAAGGCACGCGTGCGCGACATCTTCCGGCACGCCAACGCGGCCGACCGGGTGCTGGTTTTTGTCGGCCTCCGAATGCATGGGGGTGACAGCGCGTTTCGAGTATTGCCAATCGGATGTCTCGATCCAGCCCGGGCAAATCGCGTTGACGCGGATGCCGTACGCTCCCAGCGACACCGCCATGGCGTGGGTCAGCGCCAGGATGCCGCCTTTGGACGCGGAATAGCCTTCCGTATTCGGCTCGGACATCAGAGCCCGCGTTGAAGCGATGTTGACAATCGCCCCTTTGCCCTGTTTTTTCATGATTCGCGCCGCTTGTTGCGAGCAAAGGAATGTACCGCGCAAATTGACGGCGATGACCTTGTCGAAATACGCCGCGGGAAGCGTTAGGAAATCCCCGTTCATCGCGATGCCCGCATTGTTGATCAGCGCATCGATTCGCCCGAATTCGCCGATCGTGGCCGCCATCCAGTTGGCCG
This sequence comes from Bacilli bacterium, assembly GCA_036381315.1. Taxonomy (NCBI): domain Bacteria; kingdom Bacillati; phylum Bacillota; class Bacilli; species Bacilli bacterium. Next base: position 1,596 of record DASVDB010000142.1, read on the forward strand.
TGCCTTGTTCATCGGATACATCCTTATGCATGTAGACGGCTTTTCCGCCGATGGAATGGATAAGACGGATCGTTTCCAAACCCGCCTCGCGATCCGTGTCGGCAATGGAAATCCGCCATCCTTCCCGGGCGAACAAGAGCGCTGTCGCTCTGCCGATTCCCTGCGCACCGCCGGTAATAGCCATCGTTTTCACCATGATCACCTCTTGCCAATTATAACCGATTTTGTCCCGAAAATGCGCATGAACCGCTTTCTTATCGCACACGGATCGCTGCTTGAATCGCGGCCTCCAATGGAATAGTATTAAGGAAATGGCTGTTGGGAGGAATTGCCGGTGTCCGGCACGAAAAAAACGCAAAACGAACGGGAAATCGTCTACCGGGTCGGGCGAAAGTACGGAAAAATTAAATTGCCCAAAGACGAAGCCGGCGGCGGCCAATTGACGGAAAAATCCGCGCTTCCTTTTGCCTTGCGGTTTTTTCGTTTTGTTTGGAAGGATGTGCCGTTTCTGCCCGAACGGATGCTGCCGGCGCTGTTTTGGGCCGCTCCCTGTGTGGCTTTTTTGCTGACGATGCTATTGATTGCTGTGCTAATCCGGCATGCGAACGGATAACGGGATGCGGGAAAATCCGCAAACATTTGGAGGGAACAGGAATGGCGGTGTTTTTGGCGATTTTGGGAGCGCTGCTCGGATTATTTGCGACCGGGACAACTGTGTTCACGCTGTGGTATTTGCGTAATCAGGCGAAAAAACAGTCGGCAAACCGGCAAAAAGGTTACGGAATGTTGTCTTTGGCCGAACTCGCCGGGGGTTTTTTTCTGCGCTGGACAGTGTGGGATTATGCGGTTTTACTGTTGTTCGTTGTCGGCATCATCATCCAGTTGGCGGACTTGCTTGCGATGTTCCGGGACCGGGTGCAATATCCGGGGTATCATTTTACATATTTGCTAAGCGGATTCGTTTATGTCCTTTTGGGTATGATGCTGATAGTCATGCGGCTGGCGGCGCTTTTAAAGGTTACCCGCTCCGCCGGCGCGTTTGCGCCACATGACCATCACGAGCCAAATCAGGCTGACCCAGCCGAATAGCGGATACAGCGTCGACAGCAGTTCTTTGAAGCCGACTTGACTGATCAGATATGCGATGATGAGCAAGCCGACAATTACCGGCCTGGGCCGCGCTTGCGACCGGCTGCAAATTTGCAGCGTCAAGCCATAAATATTGGCGATAAATGTCGTAAAAATTTCCGCATAGATGATGATGATATAAACAAAGCGTACCGCGGAGCCGAGATGATGAATGATGTCGCCCATCGGAATTTCAAAGCGGGCGATTTCCGGCATTTGCGCCGACATGGCGAAATGACTCGCCATCAACATAACGCCGATGCCGATGCCGCCGAAAATGCCGCCTTTTTTTAAAATGTCCCGGTCGCGGATGGCCGTGCCGATCGGGACGAGCACCGCCTGGGCGAGGGCAAGATTGAAGGCGGTATACAAAAAAGGCGAAAAAAGAATTTGTTTGGCGGAAAAATCGCTTTGCAAAATGAGAAAGTTTCCCGCAGCGGAAGACCGCAGCGTTACCTGGACAACAAGCACGGTGAAAATCAGCATCATCGGGACAACCAGGGTATTGACCGCCAGAATGCCGTTGATTCCTTTGGCAATCACCATGTACGATATAAGCAATGTAAAAATTAGGCCAAGCTGATAGGAAAGATGCAGATGTTCCCGAAAGACGGAGCCGGCGCCCGCGAGCATAACCGTAGTGATGCCGAACAGCATGAGCAATGTCAGCATGCTTATCAGCATGCCGGCGGTTTTGCCGAACAAATGCCGGTTCAGATCTTCGTAAGATTGCGCGTTGATTTCGCCGGCCATGAGCATCAGTTTCGTGCCGATCCAGACGAATAGCAGGCTGGCTAGCGCTATCGTGAACGTCGCCAGCCAGCCGTAACGCGTAAAAAATTGCAATATTTCCTGACCGGTGGCGAATCCTGCCCCAACGATCGTTCCGATATAGGTAAAGGCGACTTGTACAATTTTCCACCATTTTCTTGTCATAACCCGCTATCACCTCTGCCCCTTGGATATAGCTTATAGCCGTGCGGCGATTCGGACAAATCCGATTCATCGCATGATGCCGCTCCTTGTATATATATGCCCAAGCCATGGCAGGGATGATCGCGGAGATTCGGAATTTGGAGTAGTGAACAGATGAGTGAAATGCTGATAGAGTTTATCGCGCAATATGGTTATGCCGCTTTGTTCGTTCTGATGGCGGCGAGCATGGTCGCCTTGCCGGTTCCGGACGAAACGCTGATGGTGTTTGCCGGATATATGGCTTCCGTCGGTAATATGTCGCTGTTGCCCGCCTGGTTCGCCTGTTTCGGCGGCACAATGGTCGGCATGATGACAAGCTACACAATCGGCCGAAATGCGGGAAGGCCGTTGCTGGAGCGGTACGGGCACCGGCTGTTCCTGTCTCCGCGCCGTTTGGCGCGGGCGGAACGCTGGTTTCAAAAATACGGCATCTGGACGGTTGGTTTCGGCTATTTTATTCCCGGCGTCCGCCACATTACCTGCTATTTGTCGGGTGTAAGCAAGGTGGTTTTTTGGCAATATGTTTTATTTGCCGGCACCGGCGCAGCAATTTGGAGCGCGTCGTTTCTCAATTTGGGCAAATATGTCGGGCTGCATTGGGAGAAAATCGTCCATGCGGAAATAAAAAATTACTTCCCGCTCGCAATATTGCTGATCGCGTTAGCCATCATCATGGTGCTTGTTCATTATCTGCGGGGTGGGAAGAAAAACGGGAAAATTTGATACGCGCCGACATGTTCAAATCCGCCTCATGCTTTGCTCCGCCGCATGTTCGCCACAAGCTCACATTCGCCACATGCTTTACTCCGCCGCTAGTCTGCCACAAGCTCACATTCGCCACATGCTTTACTCCGCCGCTTGCCAACCCGCCGCATGCTCTAACGGACGCCAGTGACGTTAATGGGCAATTTTTTTCACCTTTAAAATTTTAACGGACGCCACAGCGCCTATTTGCCTATTTTCCATGATTTTGTAGCCGGATTTCGGCAAATAACGGCACCTGCGTCCGTTAAAATTTCCACATGGCGTTTTTTCGCAAAATAGCGGCGTATACGTCCGTTAGCGCTGTTGGCGAGCACCAGTGTTGCATCAATCGGCATTTTTGCCGTTATAGAGGCTGGTTCGCTCCGCATGGTGCGCCATAACGGCATTTTTGCCGTTATACGCTACTAGCATTGCATCGAGGTTCTAACAAAATGTTTGCGCTAAAGTTTGATGCAACGCTATTGGTTGGCGAAGGAAAGTGCGAATGTTAGCGCTGTTGGTGAGGGTAAGTGCGACTGTTAGCGCAACCAGTTGGGAAGCGGCGGTAAAAGAAGCAACCGGCATAAGCAAGTGCGGCTGTTAGCGCAACCAGCAGGGAAGCGGCGGCAAAGGAAGCAACCGCCAAGGGCAAATACGGGCCAGCAAAGGAAGCGCCGGCAAGGAAAGAAAGGGGAAAGTGGGTATTGGGTGACATCGCGGACATCGCGATAGAGCAAGAGAGCGGTACGCAACTTTTGCCAACATCCCGGTCAGGCAAGGCGGCCCCTTGCGGTTCGGGTGCATAGCTTTATCTTTATTCGGCAAACAATTTAATCGATGTGATCGTGTCGGATGAGGGATCGATGTCCATTTTGAGCACAACCCCTCCCGCTGTATATGCGATCACATAGTCGGTGTTCGTATTTGGCTCGCCTAAAGCCTCGATTGCCTGTTGCACGGTTTGCCCGATCCGGACGCCGTTTAGGCCCGGGTTGATGTCCGGGGAGCTGACGGTGATAAACACAACCTTTTTATTAGCGTCGAAGCCGAACGAAAACCCCGGAAAATCATATACTTGCAGCGGCTCCTGCGGATCGTCCATCGTATAAGTGTCGCTCGGTTTGCCGAAACGTTCGGTAACGTCAGCCAATTTGGCGCCAACGGTAAAGCCCATCAATGCAGGTTTGTCGGCGTTGAAACGGGCAGTTACATTATAATCCGGCTGTTTATCCTTTACGGTTTCTTTTTTGGGCGAAGATTTCGGGCGCGGAGTTGAACGGGATGCGCTGTGTCCGGTCTCCGACGAAATTTTCAGTTCCTTTTTCCCGGTTGGCGGTTTGCTTTCGTGATTTGCCGTTATTGTTGGTGAATGGACAACTCGGGGCGTTGCAGTCGCGTTCACCACTCCCATGCTTTCGTCCGATTCCGCTCCGCAAGCCGCAAGAGTGAGAATGGCAGCCATATAGGCGGTTATTTCAATCGCTCTTCTTTTCGCGAATGCCATGCGCGTTCAATCCTTTCCTTCTCGTGCCCGATCACAACATCAATCATACTCTCGCCATGATGCCGCTACAAAGGCCAATTTTGGTGAAAAGCATTGGAAAACACGTATATTAAGCGCTTTCATCCCGTTATAAAAATATATTCTTGTTCAGTATCGTTCATTTTCTCGCTATCACCATTTTAGACGTTTCCACTTGCTTAAAAGTTACATTCACAATCTGTCCCGCAAATATTGGCATGCGGAAAAAGGCGGCGGGTCCGCTAATCGGAGGCGGTGAACAGACGCCGGCAAGAAAATAGCAAAAAGTTGATATTTTCGGCAAAAAAGCTTGCATGAACGGACACCCGCCAACCAATAAAATAGAAACAAATGGCGAAAAACAAAGGAGCGAAACATGCGCAAGGAAGAGATCTTGCATGCTGTTAGCGGCACGACCGCAGGCGCGCGAAATTTATTCCCGAAAGGCGATCAGGAATCGTTTTGGATAAAAGTATGGCAATCGCCGGATTTGCGGGAAACGGCGGAACAAATTCGGGCGGAAGGGGAAAGATTGCTGGTCGAACCTCTGCAGGAGCCCGGCTTCGCGCTTTTCAGACAATTTGCTGATAACGGCAACAGGATTCCGTATGAAAAAGTATACTTTGAAAAAAGAAAAAAACTAACGACGTTTTTCCTGCTTGCCATGATTAAGCCGCATGATGACCGCTTTTTGCAAGCTTTATACGACACGATATGGTCTGTTTGCAACGAGTATACATGGTGTTTGCCGGCACATTTGCAGGGGGCGCCGGAAACGGACGGTGAACTTTCGTTTTCCGTGGATTCGCCCGGCCGTCTGGACAGACGGACCAGTATCGATTTGTTTGCTGCCGAAACGGGTTTTGCGCTAAGCGAAATATTAAGTTTGGCTCACTCCCGTTTGCCGCCGTTAATCCGCAGCAGAATCGAAGAAGAAGTGGTTCGGCGTTTATTTAAACCGTATTTGCGGCAAGGCCCGTACGATTGGGAAACGGCGCGGCATAACTGGGCCGCCGTATGCGCCGGCAGCATCGGCTCCGCGTCGTTGCTTTTGCTGGATGATGCGCATACGCTTTCCGCGATATTGCAAAAATCGTTATCCGCCATCGATTATTTTCTGGATGGGTTCGGCGCCGACGGCGCATGTCCGGAAGGCGTCGCCTATTGGAATTACGGATTCGGTTACTTCGTCTATTTTGCCGATTTGCTGAAAAACCGCACATCCGGCAGGATTGATCTTCTGCAAAAACCAAAAGTAAAGGCAATAGCCGCATTTCAACAAATCGGGTATCTGGACGGCAGTCTGGCCGTCAATTTTTCCGACGCGCCGGCGCGTGTGCCCGTTCAACCCGGGCTAACGCATTACCTGGCCAAAAACTTCCCCAATGTGGAAGTTCCGCCAAAGCGCGTGCATGCTTCCTATATGGCCGATCCTTGCGGCCGGTTCGCCCCCGCCTTGCGCAATCTCATTTGGTATGACCCGCAACTTGCCGGGAAAGATTGGCAGCCGGGCGATTATTTTTTGCCAAATGCCCATTGGTTGGTATCCAGACTGCAAGCGGAACGGCACCATATTTCTTTTGCCGCCAAGGCCGGGCATAACGACGAGCCGCATAACCATAACGACATCGGGCAGTTTATCCTTGCGGCGGATGGGGAAGCGTTCCTGTGTGACCTGGGTAGCGGCGAATATACAAAGCAATATTTTGGCGCCGGCAGGTATGCGTACGCTTGCAATGGTTCACACGGGCATTCGGTGCCGATTGTGGAAGGGCAATTTCAGGCGGAAGGAAAGGACAGTGCCGCCAGGCATGTCAACGCTGAATTGACAGAAGCCGCCGCTATATTTGTTATGGAGATGTCGGCGGCATACAAGGTGCCGAATCTGACGGAACTTTGGCGCACCTTTGTCTGGCAAAAGCAAGGCCGGCCGAAATTAATCTTGACGGATCGCTTTGTTTTTTCCTCCGCTCCGCATCGTATTACCGAGCGGTTGATTGCCAAGGTGAAGCCGGAAATGGACCGGATGAATTCGCGGGTCTTGTTGAAGGGGAAAAACGGCTTGACGCTGGAAATCCGCTTTGACCCAAGCGAGCTAAGTCCCGCTATAACCGAACAAAAATACAGGGATCATGACGGAGTGACTGTGAGGTATTTTGTGATCGACTTTGCTGTTCTTAATCCCGGCAAGGAAGTACAAGTTTTACTCAATTTCACTTTTATCCAAAGGGGATGGCAATAAACTCATGACGACGGAATGGTGGAACGAGGCTTGGCGGCAAGCGCATGCCAAACTTTCGCGATCGCTTGAGCGGATCGGCGCGGGCTATCCGCACGCATCCGTAAACGGCAAATATTTGCTGGAGGAGCCGCATTGGTGGACGGCGGGTTTTTGGCCAGGGATGTTATGGTTGTTATATGAAGCAAGCGGAGACGAAAAGTTCCGGGAAACGGCGGAACAATGCGAAGCCGGCCTTGATCGCGTCATCTCGGAGTATTACAAGCTGGATCACGACATCGGCTTTATGTGGACATTGACAAGCGTGGCCCGCTACAAACTTTTGCAAGCGGAAGACGCCAAACGCCGGGCGCTGCTCGCGGCAAATTTGCTCGCGGCGCGATTTAATTTGCGCGGCCGTTATATCCGCGCGTGGAACCCGTGGCATGCCGGCGAAGACAATACCGGCTATGCGATTATCGACAGCCTCATGAATTTGCCGCTGTTGTTCTGGGCTTCGCGGGAGAGCGGCGACCCGCGATACCGGCATGTGGCGGAAGCCCATTTGGACACGGCGCTTGCGCATTTTTTGCGTTCCGACGGCTCGGTATATCATATCGTGCGGTTTGATCCGGTTTCCGGAGCGTGCGCGGAAAAACTCGGCGGGCAGGGGTATGCTCCGGAATCCGCCTGGTCGCGCGGAACGGCGTGGGCTATATATGGGTTCGCTTTGGCCTATCATCACACCGGGCGCCGGGATTTTCTCGACGCGGCCGAGCGTACGGCAAATTTCTTTATCGCCCATTTGCCGGCGGACAAGATACCGCCCTGGGATTTCCGTCTGCCCGAACATGTTGCGCGTCCCAAGGATTCTTCCGCCGGAGCGTGCGCGGCAAGCGGCATGCTTATGCTTGCGGATATGACGGTTCAATCCGGCGCGGAGCGATACCGGGCGGCGGCAACAGAGATTCTCAAGTCGCTATATGAACGCTGCGGAACATGGGATGATCCTGCGGAAGAAGGACTCATCTTGCATGGCACAGGCAATTTTCCGGAAGGCCAAAATATCGATGTTCCGCTCATCTACGGGGATTATTTCTTCCTTGAAGGATTGGGAAGATTAAAACAGTTACAGCCGATTTTTTGGGAGTAAAATGGGGGGCGAGCAGGTTGCAAAACGAAGCTCGATCTTATTGGCTGCGCATGATGATGTTGGTGGCCGGGCCGGTATTGGCGAGCGCAGCGGCACGCGAATTAAGAAAGCATATGCCGGTTGAGGGGAGCGCGGACCGAAAGGCCTATTCGCATTTGGAAGCGGTCGGCCGGACTCTGGCCGGGATAGCTCCTTGGCTCGACGCCGCGGTGGCCGATGCGGAAGAAGCCAGGCTGCAGGCCCAATACGTTGATTGGTCGCAGCGGGCAATGGACGCCGTCACCAATCCGGCTTCCCCCGATTTCGGCGGATTTGGCAATCGCGGGCGGTTTGACCAGACACTGGTTGACACCGCTTTTTTGGCGCAGGCGATCATTCGCGCCCCCAAGTCGCTTTGGCTAAACCTTCCGGAGCCGATACGGGAAAATGTGCGCAGCGCATTGTTAGCCACCCGGTCCATTCGGCCGCCGTACTGCAATTGGCTGTTGTTTTCCGCCATGATTGAAGCGGCATTGTCGCTGGTTGGCGAACATTACGATCCGGTCCGCATCGATTATGCGATCAGGCAGCATGAGCTATGGTACAAGGGCGACGGCATTTACGGCGACGGGCCGGAATTCCATTGGGATTACTATAACAGCTATGTTATTCAGCCGATGCTGATCGACATCATGCGAACAGTGGGGACGATGTATACGGAAGCCGAATACGCCTACGCCGATCTCAACCACCGAATCATGAAAAGAGCCGGAAGATACGCGGAAATTCTCGAGAGATTAATTGCTCCCGACGGAACGTTTCCGGCAATCGGGCGTTCCATCGCTTACCGGACCGGGGCGTTTCACTTGCTCGCCCAGCTGGCATGGTTGCAAGAACTTCCCGCCGGTCTGCCGCCCGCCCAAGTTCGCTGCGCGCTGCAGGCGGTCATGGCGAGGTGCCTGGAAGAAAAACGGAACTACGACGCAAACGGTTGGTTGAAAATCGGTTTATGCGCCGGCCAACCGTCTTTAGGCGAAGGATATATATCGACCGGCAGCCTCTATTTATGTTCGACCGTGTTTTTGCCGCTGGGCCTTTCCGCAAATGCTTCGTTCTGGACCGGAAAAGATTGCGCTTGGTCGTCCGTAAAAATATGGTCCGGCTTGGACATGCCGGCAGACCGCGCTTTGTAAATTTGGGGGAGAAGTAAAAATAGTTATATTGGTGGTCAGATCAGTTTGATTACACGGCGACGGCAAACGAGTAAAGTGAAATCTATAAAGATTAATTTCATAAGGGGCGGGAACCATGGCTCGGGAAAAGGCGGATAACTTTGTGGAGAGCATCCATGAAGGAAATTATGCTAGGGAGTATATGCACCTGCCGATTACATGCGAATCCATGATTTACGATCAAGGCAGGAGCAAGGAATCGTTGAACGGTTATTGGCATTACGGCGTGGATCAGTATGATACATGCTTGCGCGCCAAGTGGTTTGAAGAAAAATATTACGATGAAGACGGCAGACAAATGCCGGTCGATTTCAGCTTCGAGCAGTGGGACAAGATGAAAATTCCCTCATGCTGGAACATGCAGGCGGAAAAACTGTTCCTGTACGAGGGCAGCATTGTGTTTACCCGCACATTCCGCTATGTGGCGCAGCAAGATGAGCGCGTGTTTCTTAAATTCGGTGCGGCAAATTATGAAGCAAAAGTATTTTTGAATCGAACTTATCTCGGATTTCACAAAGGCGGCTCAACGCCGTTTTTTCTTGAAGTAACCGGAAAATTGCGTGAAGAAAACCGCATTCTGGTAGTGGTGAACAACACGCGCAAACGAACAAACGTCCCTTGCGACAATACCGACTGGTTCAATTACGGCGGCATTTACCGCGATGTGGATCTGATCCGTGTTCCCGCGACTTTTATTAAAAATTTTCACATTGAACTGGTTCCGGGCAGCGGGTTTGCCAAAATCAAGGCATGCGTGGAGGTGGACGGCCCGAAAGCCGACGGATCGGCTCATTTGCAAATTCCCGAACTGAACCTTCAGGCGGATATTGCCGTTCGGGACGGCTTGGGCTCCATCGTTGCGGAGGCGAGCCCCAAGCTGTGGAGCCCGGAGTCGCCCAAACTGTATGAGGTGTCGGTCGCGTATGAAACGGACAGGATTTGCGAACGCGTCGGTTTCCGGGAAATCGCGGTTAACGGCACGGATATTTTGTTAAACGGGAAAAAAATATTTCTGAAAGGCATTTCGGCGCATGAGGAAAGCGTAATGAACGGCAAAGCCGTAACGGAACACGAAATCCGGGAAAATTTCCGCCTGGCGAAAGAAATGAATTGCAATTACATGCGGCTTGCCCATTACCCGCATACGGAAAAAGCGGCGCAAATAGCCGACGAGGTTGGCATCATGCTGTGGGAAGAAATTCCGGTATATTGGGCGATCGAATTTGAAAATCCGGATACGTATCGGGACGCGGAAAATCAGTTGACGGAGTTGATCAAACGGGATCAGAACCGCGCCAGCGTCATCATTTGGTCTGTCGGCAATGAGAACGCGGATACAGAAGCGCGGCTCTCGTTTATGAGCAGGCTGGCGCGCAAGGCCAAAGAGCTGGACCCCGCACGGCTCGTTTCGGCCGCCTGCATGCTGGACCATACGCGCCATATCATAAACGACAGGCTGGCGGATTATCTGGATATCATTGGCGCCAACCAATATTACGGTTGGTACCAGACCGACTTTGCCAACCTGATCAAACTGTTCGCCAACAGCAAACCTGAGAAGCCGGTCATTTTGACGGAGTTTGGCGCCGATGCGCTCCCCGGGCACCGCGGAACGGTCGATGAAAAGGGCACGGAAGACTGCCAGCTGGATATTTATCGCAAACAGGTCGCGGTCATCGGGCAAATACCGTACGTCAAAGGCACAAGTCCGTGGATTTTGTACGACTTCCGCTGTCCCCGCAGGCTGCATTTCACGCAAAACTATTACAATACCAAAGGTTTGCTGTCCGCCGACAAAACCTATAAAAAGCCGGCATTTCACGTGATGCGCGAATTTTATCAAGACAGATGAACATGCAAATGAAAGGAAGGTGCAATCCTGATGAACACCGTATCCGTTATTCCGCAAAAAGCGGCGCCGGCCCCGGCAAACAAGCGAAAGAAAAGCGCGCTGAAACGCAGCGAAACGTTGGCCGGTTTTCTGTTTGTCAGCCCGATGTTGATCGGCGTGACCGTTCTGGTGCTCATTCCGATTTTGGCGACATTTGCGCTCAGCTTCGCCGATTGGAACTTCATCATGGGCTTGCGCGGTTTTAAATGGGCAGGTGCCGCCAATTTCGTCAAGTTGCTGGATGACGATGTGTTCAAGCGGTCGATCATCAACAATATGCTGTTTTTGCTGGTCGTGCCGGTCTATATGCTTGTTTCGCTGATTCTTGCGGTCATTATCGATCATTTTGTTTATTGGAAAAGCTTTTTCAAGGTAGCGTATTTCATGCCGTACATTTCCAATATAGTGGCGGTAGCCGTGGTCTGGCAGGTTTTGTTTCAGCCTTCGTACGGACCGATTAACAGTTTCTTGCAGGCAATCGGGATCAAACATCCGCCGGGTTGGATCGCCGATCCGAACTTTGCGCTGGTTTCGCTTATGATGATTACCGTCTGGATCTCGATCGGATTCAACATGGTCGTCTATATCGCCGGCCTGCAATCGATCCCGAAAGATTTGTATGAAGCGGCCGACATTGACGGCGCCAGCACATGGACGAAATTTACCCGCATTACGGTGCCGTTGCTATCGCCGACTTCTTTTTTCCTGCTTGTTACCGGCATCATTTATTCGTTTAAGGCGTTTGATCTGGTTGCCGTACTGACGCAGGGCGGGCCGATCAATTCCACGACTTTGATGGTATGGGATTTGTATTATACGGCGTTTCGCGATTTAAAGATCGGCTATGCGTCGTCCATGGGCGTCGTGCTGTTTTTGTTCGTCTTTGCGATCACCGGCATCCAGTGGATTGTCCAGAAAAAATGGGTCGACTATTAAGAAAGGAGGAACTGACAAGTGGAATCAAGCTTTGGCTATAAATTTCGCCGCATATTGGTAACGGCGCTCATGTTTGCGATCAGTATTTTTTTTCTTGTGCCGTTTATCTGGATGCTGGTTACATCGTTCAAAGTGGAAACCGACGTATTTACTTATCCGATCCAATGGATTCCCAGGCGTTGGAATGCGGTTCACAACTATAAGGAAGTATGGATGGGCCAGTATCCGTTCTATTTATATTATCTGAATTCGATCAAGATCAGCGTGATTACCACCCTGATTTCCGCTACCGTATCGGCGCTTGCCGGTTACGGGTTTGCCAAGATCCGGTTTGCCGCCGGTAAATGGCTGTTCCTTCTCGTTCTGGCGACTTATATGATCCCGATGCAGGCGGTGCAAGTTCCGCAGTTCGTTCTGTACCGTTTTCTCGGCTTGTTCGACAGCCATTTCGGCTTGATCCTGATCAGCAGTTTCAGTGTATTGGGGACATTTATGCTGCGGCAATTTTTCATGGGCGTGCACAACGATTTTCTGGAATCGGCCAAGATGGACGGCGCCGGACACGGCAAAATTTTTCTTTACATCGCGCTTCCGCTGGTGAAGCCGGCAGTCGCCACCTATGCCATTATGCGCTTTATCTGGACATGGAACGATTACCAAAACCCGCTCATCTTTTTGCGCACCGATCACTTGTTTACGGTAACGCTGGCGATGTCGAAATTCACGACTGTTACCGGAGAAATTTATTCGTTAATCATGGCTGCCGCCGTGTCGGCGATCTTGCCGCTCCTGCTCGTATTTATCATCGGGCAGAAAAGCGTCATTAACGGAATCGCTTTGGGCGGTGTGAAAGGCTAAAGGTCAAAAAAGTCGTTTAACAGGTCAAAAATGTTGCATGAGCGCCGCACCGGCACATTTTATAATTTTACATGAGCTAAGATTTTCTAATAAAAAGGGAGGTTTACCATGAGAAATTTTAAAATTTGGACAGTTTCACTGTCGATCGTAATGGTGCTAAGTTTTTTGCTCGCCGCTTGCGGCAGCAAATCCGCCAATGATAGCAGCAATTCTGCCGGCGCAACCGCGAGCCCGGCGGCAAGCGCCACGGCAGCCCCGCAGCAAACGGAACCGGTTAAAATCCGCTTGTTTACCTATGGAACAGAAAATGACTATAACTGGAGTCAAACCATAGCAGCATTTGAGAAAGCGTATCCGGATATTCAGGTCGAAGTGATTACGCTTAGCGACAAGGGCGATACGCAGGAATCGATGAAAAAGCTGGATCTGGCCGCGGCTTCCGGAGAGGCAATGGACGTTGTGATGTTCAGCGACCCGGCCGGATATGCCCAGCACGTGGGACTTGGCATGGTAGCGCCGTTGGATGAATTTATTTCCAAAGAAGGCTTTAATCTGACGGATGAATATAAGGTGGACACGCATCTGAACGGGAAAATATATGCTCTTCCGGGCAAATTCAATCCCTGGTACGTGCTGTTGAACAAAACGATGCTGGATGCCAAAGGTTTAAAAGTGCCGACCGATTGGACATGGGCCGACTTTGAGGATTACGCGGCCAAATTAACCAGCGGCTCAGGCGCCGACAAAGTTTACGGCACTTATTTCCACGGTCCGCAAAATGGCGGATGGATGGAATATTTGAAGCTGATGATGGAAAACCAACCGCAAAATCCCGAATTCCTGAAAGCGGACGGGTCTTCGAATTTGGCCGATCCGAATTTCCAAAAAACTCTTGAACTCAGGCAAAGGATGGAAAAGGCCGGCACGGTTGTGCCTTATACGGATGTCATCTCGCAAAAGCTGGCATACCGCGATGAGTTCTACCATCAAAAAGCGGCGATGCTTGTTATCGGCAGCTGGATGAATACGATGCTTGGCGGGAACGATCAATATCCGTTAAACTTCGAGGTTGCTGTAGCGCCGTTTCCGAAAAACAATCCCGGCGATCAAAGCGGCTACACGCCGGTGACAACCGACTACGTTGCGATGGCGGAGGTTTCCAAGCACAAAGAAGAAGCCTATAAATTCATCCGGTGGTATACGACGGAAGGCCAAATCGTGCAAGGCAAGAACGTTCCGTCCTGGAACAAGGTCAGCGCTGAGGATTTGAGCAAGATCATCGATACGATCTTGAGCGGAACCGCAAACCCGGAAAAAGTCGATAAAGCTTCGCTCGTCAGCACCTTGGCCAATTCGCGCGCGCCGGAAATCATTCCGCCGGTAACTTATCAGGCAGAGGTATACAAAGCGATCGACACGGAATTTCAGAAATTCATACTCGGCAAGCAGGACCTTGCGACAACCGTAAAGAATTGCCAGGAGCAAACGCAAAAAATCATCGATTCCAACAAAAAGTGATTTGATATAATAGATTTGGAGCAAACATGGCGGCGTTTCAGCCGCCCCTTTTTTATCGATTCCGGGGGAGAACGATGATGCTGAAACGAATCGGCAGGATCCTCTTGTTCCAATCTTTTCGCCGCAAGATTATGGCGGTCGCCATTGCCTGCATCCTGCTTCCGGCTCTTTTTACCCTGCTTATTTACAATTATTTGACGGAAAGCGCGGTCAAAAGGCAAGCTATCGC